>JAUNRT010000103.1 GCA_030535475.1 Weeksellaceae bacterium
TACATCTTATTGCATTTTGCTGTATTTTGATTAGGAAACATTAAACAAGTTCATAAAATTAATTTTCATATTCCTCAACTTTTTTCAAAAGTTTAATTTACATTCAACCTATCATTTCCGGAAATATAAACCATAAACGGCAATATTGATCCTCTTTATCATTACACCTTTCAATCCAGATCTACGTAGTTTCTGCATTGCAATAATTTTATGTTAGTCATCTTCATACAATATTGGGTCAAAAAACGTTAGAACAATAATTCAAGATTCAGAAGAACAAAAAAGCTCGTAATATTTATCAGTCCAACGCCAGCCTTTTGTACATACTCTGATTAATACGTAAATTGCGCAAAATTTTATAATTATGATAAATAGATTCATAGCATTGGGGCTCATTTCCCTCGTGACATTCGGTTGCAAAAAGGAGAAACAAGTGGTCAGTGTCAATGAACAAGGTCAAGAAATGGTAGTCAATGAACATGGAGACACCGTAGTATGGACAGACAATTCTGCGATAGTTGCAGATACAGATAATAGCGTTTTTCAAAACAACACCGACCTATCAACATCAGCGCCCAATTCTTCCCAAAGTGGCAAAGCATTGGCACCGGATACCCAAGGTCTTTATAACTTTCATTTTGAGCTTGTGAAAGGGGAGGAGTATCCATTTTCCATTTCATCAAACACCTCAAATACGCAAAAACTTGGTACGGAAAGCATGACATTGCGTCAAAACCAAGTGACTTCATTAGTGTATAAAGTAAAAGATGTAACACCAACAGGCTATTTACTAGAAGTCACATACAAGCGTTTTCAAGAGAGCGTCACAGACGGTAAAGAAACCTTAGGATTTGACACCAACGCCGGCGAACCCAAAGACGAAGCCGGAAAAATGCGTTGGAAATTCAACAAAGCTTTAGTAGGCAACAGCTTTACCATGGATGTATCCAATCGTGGAAACGTAAATAGAGTAGATGGCTTGGAAGCTATACGCAGCAAAGCCAGAAATAGCATTTCTACAGGGCTTAACGCAGAAGAAAGAAAAGGCCTAGATGAATTTCTGAAAATGTCTATCAACGAGGAAATGATGAAAGCCATGTTTGAAGAGTCATTTGCTTACTATCCTCCAAAACCCGTGAGAGTAGGTGAAAGTTGGGACAGAACAGAAGGAGATAAGAACGCCTCTGCCAAAGTCACGTACACCTTCACAGGTGTGAACAATGGTATTGCCAACATTTCAGTAAACGGATCAAGCACAGGTTCAGATAGCGAAACTGTGAATGAAGGTCCACAAAAAGGACTCAAACTTTCTCGAAAATTAACAGGTAGTGTAAAAGGGAATCTTCAAATCTCTGAAAGAACAGGGTGGATACAAACTGCAAATCTAGATAGAACAGAAAACCTCTCTATCACACAGCAGTTTGAAAACCAAAAAGAGACTATGACCTCTACCACTACTACTAAAACCAAAATCAACTAAGAGCATGCCAACCATTCTGCGAATTATCTTGTTTTTAATTATCGCGTGGTTCATCTACCGCATGGTAAGAAATATGCTATTTCCTAAACCTACACAAGAAAAACGCAGAAATACAATCGGCAATATCAAGATTTTCAAAAAAGGAGAGGTAGAGCAGCCAAAATACAACGTGAAAGCGGAAACCGTAGAGTTTGAAGAAATCAAGAACAATGAATCTCAAGAATAGTCAATGGCTGCCCATACTGGGCAGCTTGGTGTTTTTTGCAGCTATCGCTGTGTTTTTTACACTACCCGTTTTCACTGAAAATCAAGCCTTATCTCAAGGTGACATCATTCAGTATCGTGGTGGCGCTCAGGAAATGTACAATTTCCAAAAATCCACTGGTGAAAAAGTCTATTGGACCAATTCTATGTTTGGTGGTATGCCACTGTACCAAGCAGGTGCCAGGTATGACTACAACTTTTTGCAGCAGATAGATCAGCATGTCATTAGATTTTTACCAAGACCGGCAGACTACATCTTCCTGCTATTATCAGGTTTTTTCTTTCTTAGTATGGTGCTATTCAGACATTGGAAATATGCACTGCTTGGCGCAGTGATGTTTGGTCTAGGAACCTATTTTTTCATAATTATAGAAGCCGGGCACAACTCCAAGGTGCATGCTATAGCATATTTTGCACCTCTTATGGCTTCCATATTGCTGATTTTCAGAGGTAAATATCTTACTGGTCTAGTGCTCACTACCATATTCATGGCGCTGCAGATTGCAGCCAACCACCCACAAATGACCTATTATTTTGGTTTTGTGGTGCTATTTTATCTCATTTTTGAGCTGGTGAGGGCTATACGGCAACAGCAAATACCTCACTTTTTGAAAGCAGCAGCTTTTGCTTTCGCAGGGCTTGTTCTAGCCATAGGCATTAATAGTACTCCACTCTTGGCAACTTATGATTATGGAGAGCGATCTATTAGAGGCCAAAATGACATTACACTACTTCAAGGTGCGCAAGCCCAAGGTTTAGAAAAAGACTATATCACGCAATGGAGCTACGGTGTTGCTGAAACCATGAACCTTTGGATTCCCAACTTTATGGGAGGTGGAAGCATGGAGCCGGATACCTACAAGACGCAAACAAGACAAGCCATAGAGCGCAATGTTCAAACAGAGGAGGAGTATAACTATCTAATGCAAGTGTACCCTTACCTATCTACTTATTGGGGACAACAACCCTTCACAAGCGGGCCAGCATATCAAGGTGCAGTTGTTGTATTTCTGTTCATTTTGGCTTTATTTGTTGTGAGAGGTCGCTATAAATGGTGGTTGCTCGCCGCAACTATTCTCAGTATTGTACTGGCTTGGGGCAAAAACTTCATGCCGCTCACAGACTTTTTCATAGATTACATCCCGTTATACAACAAGTTCAGAGCTGTGTCTTCTATCTTGGTAATTGCTGAGTTTGCAATGCCATTGCTCGCCGCAATAGGTGTTTACATATTTTTCACAGATGCAGAAATCACTCATGATCAGCGTCAAAAATACTTGTTATTTGCTGGAGGAGGTACGCTTGCATTTTTACTACTTTTCTATTTCATGGCACCGGCAATGTTCTCATTTGGGACGGCATTTGACATGCAATTACCAGACTATCTAAGACGCGGAATCACCGCTGATCGTATAGCCATGTTTAGAGCGGATACTTTGCGTTCACTCATATTTGGTGCATTGGTATTAGGATTGCTCTTGCTGTGGCATTTTAGCAAATTCACCAACAGGACCATAATTGTGCTAAGCATTGCACTTTTAAGTCTGATAGATCTCAGTGGTGTCAACAAAAGATACCTAAATGCAGAAAATTTTATCCCAAAAGCTTGGGTAGATAATCCATTCCCTACACAAATGTCTGAGCGAATGCTCCGAATCGCTCAGCAAGGTAATCCTACTGTAATGCAGATTGCTCACAAAATCCCGTACAACCAAGCCGTGCAGCAAATCAGTGCTCAAGACCCGGGACACTATAGAGTATTCAACATGGCGGGGTCAACCTTCAACGAAACCAATACTTCATACTACGCTTCATCTATTGGTGGATATCATGGAGTGAAATTACGCAACTTCCAGAATATCATAGATGTATATTTCTCTAATGATAGTGTGCAAGATCAACGACTGGGTGTGCGAGGGCAAATGCAAAATATACTGCATATGCTCAATACAAAATATGTAATAGCAGGCAGCAACCAAGAGCCACAAGTGATGCCCAACCCTCAAGCTTTGGGTAATGCGTGGTTTGTTCCACAAGTGCAGCAAATAGATAATGCAGACCAAGCTATCTTGGCCATTGGCAGCATTGATGCTTCACAAACTGCAATCACTGCCACGCCTGTTCAGAGCAACAATTTGGGTGCAGATGGGAGCATTACTCTTACATCCTACCATCCTGACCGCATGGTGTACCAATCTTCTAATACACAAAATGGTTTTGGTGTGTTTTCAGAAATATTCTATGATGGTGGGTGGACAGCGACAATCAATGGCCAACCAACGCCTATTATCAAAACTAATTATTTCTTGCGTGGGCTGGAAATCCCGGCTGGTGAAAATGAAATCATCTTCACATTTGATCCACCGGTGCTGCGAACAGGTGGCGTTATCACGCTCATCAGCTACGCAATATTGCTGGCGATTGTTGCTTATTGGGCATATCTATTCTACACGGACAGAAAGAGAAAAAGTAATCAAGACTTAGATAATTAAATGCAAAAAAAAACCGTAGTGATCAACTACGGTTTCCAAAAAATTCGCTGATAAGTTCAAGCTCTGTGCGAAATGTCAGCATTTTATCGCCAAAAAGCTTCAAGCCTTCATCTCGCAACTTGGGTGCGTGTATCTCATAGTACTGCTTGAGAAGTTTGTTGTCATTGCACATGTATTGCACGCTGTAGTTGCTGCTATTGGGATCATCATGTCCTCGAATGCGCGTAAAACGTGCGCTGGTGAAGCATCCTGTGTCTAGTACTTCTTGTATATGTTTGGTTTTCATCCACTCAAGCCATTGTATTTCTACGTCTTGGTGTATGCTTATGGTAACATTGTATATAATCATTCGTCTATTTTATGGGCTTTTTGTTCAGTAAATGGTGTTTGAGTACAAAGATAAGGAATCAATAGCAACCGTCTTTTTTGGTTGTTTTGCATTTGATTTTCAGTGTCTAATAAAAAACTCGTTGTGATTTACTTTTTTTCTGACGTCTGAAAGTGGACTAGTCGAGAATTTTTTTGTCTATAATTAATTGAATATTTCCTACCTAAATGATAACAAACGAAGGAAAATGCATTAGCAGAAGGAGAATGGTCCTGTGTGTTGGCTGCGGCAGGTGGGAGGTGTAATGCTGAACCAAACAATAAATAAATCCATTAAAAAGGCATTCAGCGCTGCTAACCCCCGCGGAATAATAGCCGTACACCGACCCATCAATGGGCGCCGCCCAAATAAATCTGAATATTTGCAATAGTCTAATCTCACTCCAATGTTTACCGAAGCTTGTTGATTGTGGAAAATTGGTGATAAAAAAAGTGGACGGAGGTATTGTTGGATAGTTTTGAACAATCTTTATAGAGCGGAATATGTTTGGAATTTTCTAATTCCTTATAAGCCTATTTAAATGACTAATAATGAATGGTTTGTGAATGTTGGGGTATAGCTAAATTGGAAGATTAATGCAGGATTGAAGGTTGTATTGTGACATTTTTATGGATTTTTCAGAGGTAGAAAATAGGCTTGTGGCAGAAATTTTATAAATATCTGAGTGCAAATTCTGTAAAAAAAACCTAATTTTACCTTGATTTTTACACGGACAAATGGCTTTGATAGCACCTTCTGTACTGGCTGCGGATTTTTTGAATCTGCAAGGAGCAATAGATTTGATTGAGAATTCTGCTGCTGATTGGTATCATCTGGATATAATGGATGGGCTTTTTGTGCCGAATATTTCTTATGGTCAACCGGTGGTTGAGGCGATAAACAGACAGGCGACTAAGCCGCTGGATGTGCATCTTATGATTATGGGCCCGGACAGGTATATTGATGATTTTTGTAAAGCGGGTGCGCATGTGCTCACGGTGCATTGGGAGGCTTGTACGCACTTACATAGAACGGTGCATGCTATACGCCAAGCAGGCATGAAGGCTGGGGTTTCGCTAAATCCACATACGCCTGTGAGTTTGCTGGAAGATATTCTGGCCGATGTGGATCTTGTGCTGCTGATGAGCGTGAATCCAGGGTTTGGCGGTCAAAAGTTTATTGAGCGAACTTATGCAAAGATTTCTGAGCTGAAGGATTTGAAGGAGAAAACGGGCTCGAAGGCTCTTATAGAGATAGATGGTGGCGTGGGGTTGCACAATGCAGAAAAACTGGTGCAAGCTGGCGCAGATGTGCTGGTGGCGGGAAGTGCGGTGTTTGGAGCTGAGGAGCCGCAGGAGGTGATTGAAAGATTGAAAAAGTTTTAATATAAAAGTTGGCAGTTTAAAAAAATGTTATAATTTTAGTGATTATTTAATTCATGATTATGAGGAGACTTAGATGGATTTTTACTTTACTTGTTTTTGGCAGCATCTTTACGCAAGCGCAGATCACGCCACAACAAGGTCCACCAGATGTGATTCCACAGCCGGAAGTGCATCCTATAGTAGATTACTATAAATGGCAGGTGGGTGTGAGCGTTTTTGCAACGGATCACACGGCTGTACGCGGTGCTTTTGACCAATATTTCAATGTTGACAACTGGAGTGTAGTGCCTTACCCGGCAAAACTCACCATTGTTCGTGGGCTCAACCGATCTTTTGACATGGATATTTCTGCCAACATAGGCGAGGTAGACAATAAGAGATTGATGGTAGAAAATGAGTTTATGATCAACGCTACTATGGGTCTTAGATACCGTTTTGCCAATGGATATATTCTTAAACAAACTTCTTGGTTTGACCCATATTTACGATTGGGCGCAGGATACCACAAGCTAGACTACCAGGATATGGTATTTGATAATGTGGTAGACACTAGAGGTAATACTATATCTAATGGGTCTCATGCCAACGCTGAACACTTTACTGTAGCGGGTGGTTTGGGGATAAATTTCTGGATTACAAAAAGATTTGGTCTGAATGTGATGAGTGAATACTATCACATGCCTTCTATGAAGACGGATGCTATAGATTTTTTCCAACATAGTGCTGGTGTGGTATTCAGATTTGGCCAATTGGATAGAGATGGTGATGGTATTCCAGATCATGAAGATGAGTGTCCAGATACGCCAGGTTTGCGTGAATTCCAAGGTTGTCCTGACACGGATGGTGATGGTCTACCAGATCATAAAGATGCTTGTCCGGAAGAATGGGGTCCAATAGAAAATGATGGTTGTCCTATACTAGATCGTGATGGTGATGGTATTCCAGATGATCAAGATGAATGTCCGGATGTTCCAGGTATTATAGATTACCAAGGTTGTCCGCCACCAGTGCGCGTGATAGAGCCCGTAACTCCAGAAGCTCCAAGAACTATTGTGTTTGAAGATGTATTGTTTGACTTTGATAAGTTTACAATACGTGCAGGTGAGCATGCATCTATCAAGGAAGCTGCTGAAGATATCTTGGCTAAGGGTGGTGTATACTACATTGATGGTCATACAGACGTAAGAGGCTCACATGAGTATAATGACAGGCTATCTGAAAGAAGAGCACAATCTGTGAAAGATGCTCTTGTGAAGGAAGGTGTGCCGGCAGAGTCACTTATGGTTCGCGGAATGGGCAAGAGATTTACACTATGCCAGGATGATACGGAAGCGTGTCACCAGCAAAACAGAAGAGTGGAAATCTTGCGCAAAGAGTAAGAAGCTATAGGCTATGATATAGATAGAAGCCCTGCGTCAGCAGGGCTTCTTTTGTTATATTTGCATTCTATTTTTTTCTGAGATTTATAATGAAACAACATACTGAGTCAGATTACTGGCTACGCATACAGAATTTTTTTGCGAAACACTTTGGCGATGGTGAAAAACCAGATATAGATGCTATGCTCTTCTTGATTGGGGTGCAAGAATTGGGACAAGGTAAGAGAAAGTTTAGCAAAGATGAAAAGGTGAATTTGCTGCATATTGCGGTGTGCCGCGTGTTGGAACCATATGATTATTATACCTTTGACGGGCGTGATGCGCAAGGTTGGCCACATTTCGTACTGAAAAAGCCTCTGCCTGAGCTCAAACCCAATGAGCAAGCGCTGATGATGAAAAAAGCGATTATACGCTACTTCAAAGAGCACGACTTGATTGCAGGCTCTCAAGAAGACTAGAGCAAGAAAGCATTTTCATATCATACGACTAAACTGTAAAGAGGGAAAACATTTTAGCAGAAATTCCGGAATTTAAAACTTTAGATAAGGTAAATTTTTTTCCTAAATGGAATTGATTGGAATTCGATAAGGATTTTATATGTTCCCATTATCCATTTTCCGCGCAATTTCTCACTGGATAGATTACAAGAAATTCTACAAAAACTTAGTTTTTACAAGTGGAGACCTTTGCACATAAATAACTGGAAAAACCTTTGTTTTTTTTACTTTAAAAT
>JAUNRT010000104.1 GCA_030535475.1 Weeksellaceae bacterium
TTAATAATAATTGGGAAACGCTGAGTTGTCACCCAAATTTTTGTATAGCTTATTTGCCTATTTTACTATTTGTGAAATTGTGAGGTTTTTTACCTGAAAAACTGCCATTTGGGGATGATTTCTAGGAGTCCAAATCCTACGAAAATGAATAGTGTGAAAACCGGTACTAGTGTGCGTAGCAATGAAAATTCCGGGTTGAGCACCACTATGAGCAGGAGCGATGCAATTACTACATATACTCCAATTTTGCGGTAATTGTAGGTCATCCCAAGCCCTACCAGCGCAGTGATAGAAAGCAGGGAGCCCAAAATGTTGTACCACAATGGTGGTATGAAAAGTGTGGGATCTGGAGAGATGGGTGGCGAGACGATGTTGTAAACCATGAGTGCGGCGTGTGAAATAATCATGAGCGCCACAAAGGTGAGTATGGTTTTGAAACCAAAGGTTTTTTCAGGGGTTTCGTTTTGGAAGTAGTTTTGCATGGGGCAATTTTATTATGATTTGCTACAAGTTGTTTGTGCGCATCTAAAGGCTCGCGTGCACTGAAATTTGTTTGCAGCAAAGATAGTGCTCAATTTGCAAACGGGTGTATTGCCTATGGAGCAGGTTGTGGATTTTTGCCAAAAAAAGCCGGACAAGATTGCCCGGCGTTATTTTTTATAAAAATATGGAGTTGAGCAGTCTGCTCTTGTCATTGATCACTTCTTCTAGCGAAATCATAGACTCAGTGCGCATTACGTCTTCTATTTCATCTATTTTGAATATGACGTCTTTGGCGTCCATGGTGTCGCGCGCATGTATTTTGCAAAAAATGTTGAATTTTCCTGAAATCACACTGGCTACCGTGACGTTGGGAATTTTTACCAATTGGTTCATAACCTCTGAGGTTTTGCTGGACTTTGTAAGCAAGATACCCACGTATGCTATGAAGTCATATCCCAATGTAGGATAGTCTAACACCAATGTGGTGCCTTTTACCAATCCTGCTTCTTCCATTTTCTTCATACGCACGTGAATGGTTCCGGCAGATACATCCAGATTTTTGGCTATTTCTGTGTAAGGTGTACGGGTATTTTCCGTCAAATAGCGCAAAATCTGCTTATCAATCTCGTCAAGGTAGAATTTATTGTTCATCTTTCAGGCTGTTTTTAGATTTAGCAAAAATATAAAAAAAATGGCTTTTTTGAGCGTTTTTTTTCCAAAACATTAAAATATAATAAAAATCATATTTATAAATGTAATTTTCATGAAGAAAACGAGAAAATCGTACCAATTTGAATTATTGCCTTTTTCTATCGCTGAAATTGGATGAACGCATTGCGATTGCGTATGGTGATTGTGTCTTCCGCCACTGGCGCCTGTTTGGGAATTGTGTCTTGCACCGGGTCATCCGGAGCTACCGGTCTTAGCGGCACTTCACCGGGCATCACTTCTGATGTGCCTGTGCGGCTGCTGCCACTGCCACGGAATATATTTCTGAAATTATTAAATGATCTTCTATAGACTACACCTGCTCCATAATTTTGGGCAAATGTAGCGTTGATGGTATAGTTCTCTATCCCCAAAGTGGTAGGTCTGGAGAATGCACGGAGCAGCAAACCACCATTTGCATTACGTGAAATGTCATATTCTATCTCTGCACGTATGGTTACTTGTTCATTGGTCTGTGCATTGAGTGGCTGACCTACGGCGCCATTTATGCGAAGCCTGTTGTTGATGGTTTGATGGAAGTCTGCTTGTATGCGGTCAGATTGGCCTGTTCTTTCTTGTGCCTGTAAATAGGTGGCATTGATTTCAAGACCCGGGAACAAACTGGAGAGTATTGTAGAGACTTGCTTGCTGAGCAACTCAAATGCTGATGCGGTAGCGGCATCTGTGGCCGCACCGGCAGAGAGCAACTCATTGGAGTCAAATCTACCGAGAACAAGTATGGAACCTACTTGACGTATTTTTTCATCAAAATTATTGGCAAATCGTGCGTTTAGTGCAGATTGCATCTGTGATGTGCCTTCCGGAATTTCTACTTCAAAGTTTATTTCCATATCTGTCATGGTGCCTGTGATGGCTATGACCAAATTTACATTGGTGACTTCATTGTAGCTCAAGCCTAAATAAGATCCAACATTGTTCACGGGTCTTGTGTAAACGGCATCTATGTCTAGCCTAGCGTCATAAGGGTCACCGGTAAATTGTACAAATCCTCCGCGCTCTATTTCAAATTCCTTGTCTATGATAATTCCTTCTCTATAATTGTATTTGCCACCACTGAGCACGTAGGTGCCATCTATGCTCAAGTTTCCTTGCCTGTTCATGTGTATTTTGAAGTTCTCAGCGATTCCGCGAGCCTCTATGCGGTCGTTGTTGGCCTCATCCAAGACTAAGTTTACGGTAGAGCTTTCATCTACATTGAGATCAAGGTTTATGGTGAAACCGGTAGGTCTTTCTATAGTTTCTTCTGCATCTATTACATATCCAAACTCATCACGAGAATAGAATTGTATGAAACCTGCTGTGCCTACGCTTTTGGTGCCGCCAATGTTGAGAGAAAGGTTAGAACCACGGAGCACATTGGCATCATAGGCAGAGATTTCTAAGTCATTTACCGGCCCGAATATGGTAAACTGACCTCCGGCAAACACTCTCCCATAGAATAAGTCATTGTCTGCAATAGTAGTATTCATTACTAAAATACGGTCTGAGACAAAGTCTAAGTCTAAAAACCAATTGGCCAAGTCTGCAAATATCAAGGAGCCATCTACCACACCTTCTGTTCTGGAATTCACTTCTCTAAACGGAACATCCGGCAATATTATGGCACCGGAAACACCGGGTCGCTTGTTGAGTATCAAGTCATTTTCACCTGGGAATTGGTAGGTAGTACCTAAGAATACTACCCGCATTCCAACGTCTTTTGTAGTGATAAACCCTTGCACCTCAGGATTCATAACATCGCCGCGTATGCGCACGTCGCCGGAGAGTGTTCCTATCCAGTCTGTCATTACTTCGTCCATAAACACAGACAAAATATTGATGTTGAACTCATCTAAGTTGGCCACCAAATCTACATTAGGCGATTCGCCTTTGTTGTCGATGCTACCCGCCACATATAGCGTGTTTTGTTGATCACGGTCTAGGGTTCCTTGCACGTCAAATACGTTGTTTTGCACGTCATATTCTATGGTGGTCACAAAGTTTCCTATATCATAGCTATTCCACACTATGCTGTCTATGGTAAAGTTGGCCAATGGTCTTAGCTCATTACCTCTCTTTATCACATCTATTTCGCCATTGGCTATGCCGCGTAAATCCATGTCGCCCAAGATGCTTCTGGGAATAATCTTTTGTAGCAACAGATTTTCAAAATCAGCTTGCAGCTCAAAGTCGTTTTCGTTTTTGTAATCCCCATTCACATATAGATATTGCTCATCAGAGCTCACCAGTAAGTTCACTACCGTGAGACGGTTGGTGTCTAAGTTTACGAGTGCATAATTGCTTTCAGAATCATTGTCAGGGTTTATGGTAAAAATCTGCTCCTCAAGTTGTATTGTAGAAGGTGAGAAACCTATTTTTATCTGGTTTTGGTTGTCAAAAGTTTGGTAGAAATTCAGGTCGAATGTGCCTTCTCGTTGCTCACCGGAAAAGAATGAAGCATTGGCCACTACAGTATCCTGTTTTTTGATGCCATTCATATTGATTTCGGTGAAGAGAATATTGGCAATGGTAGCTTCAGAAGCTTTTATTGCAAAGCTATTGTCTAGCAAAGTGCTGGCATACACATGGATTTCTTGGGCAGAATAGTTATTGTACTCTATGTAAGGCGATGTGAGGTCTAGTTCAAACAGGTTGGCGTCATTGTCAACAAATCCAGTAAGAATAGTTTGCGGCTGTATTTTAAAACCTTGAACAAAGCGCTGTAGCAAATCATCTTGGATATCTATCTCATAGGTGAATCTCTGCCCCGGGCTCACTCTTTTACGCTCATGCTGCACCATAAAGTTGCCCAAACCATTCAAGAAAACATCCGGCAGTTCCTCTAATTGGAATTGTCCAATGATTCGTGCATTGAGCTCATTAGGCACTACAAGGCTTATGTTTTTTTGGCGTGCATCATCCTCAAAAACATTCAGGAAAGCTTCGTCAACATTTACCCGCATGGTATCACTTACAAAACGTATGTCTCTCAAGACGAAATTTCCTTGCAAATCATTGAGATTAGAAAAATTACCCTTCCCTTGAATTTTTGCACTCAATCGTGAATTGGGCGCACTCATCACCCCAAAATAGTGTAAGTTTATGTATTCTATATTCGAGTCAAAATCCAATTTCAACTGTGGACTTGAAAAATCAAAAACGCCATCATAGGTTGCAGCTACACGTCTATCACGTACTTGTAAAAATCCAGTATATACTTGTTGTGCCAAAACGCCGTCTGCGCGTATGTTTTCATATCTTTCTCCGGCATATTCCACAAAATTCAAAGTGCCATTTACCCCAATTCTCAATGCCTCGAGATCATAACCTCTACCGTCAAAGGCCATATTTCCACTAACTCTACCCAGCTCGTCCACTCCGGTAATAGCACGTAAATCAAAACCATCTGTGCTCACTACTCCATCATAGCGTGCATGATCCGTTGCGTAATCTGTCATTCTCAAGCGCAATTGCGCATTGCCAACCGCCGAAGTGAAACTCCCATTGGCATTGAGCAAATCCTCATTCAAATCTAGTGAACCTCTATAGGTCATTTGTCCGAAACGCCGTATATAATCGGTGATATTCTTGGCAAACTGCTCCGGAAGTATTCTTTTCAGCTCATCATATGATGTTTTAGCACTGATATGCGTGGCAAAGACGC
Organism: Weeksellaceae bacterium; assembly: GCA_030535475.1. Taxonomy (GTDB): domain Bacteria; phylum Bacteroidota; class Bacteroidia; order Flavobacteriales; family Weeksellaceae; genus JAUNRT01. The sequence goes on from JAUNRT010000104.1 coordinate 4,856, forward strand.
CATAGCCACCTCGGTAAATGTCAAGCAAATTGAGCTGCTCAGTGGTTATAAAGGTTTCCCCGTTGGAGATATTGAAGTTTTCAAACCTCAAATCATTCATGGTTCCCGTGATTTTGCCACTCAGAGCAAAAACTTCGTCTTTTGTGAAGTCTGGTGCAAAATACCGCAGATCTTTATATCCAAATAAATTATTGTCACCCAAATCAAAATCAAAGTGCACCTTGTTGCTAAAATCATTGAACACCTCTATAGAATCATAGCTCATTCTCACATGGCCTGTGAGCAGAGATGATTGGGTTTGTGCTAATAGGTTGTCTAGAAATATGCCGGTATCTGTCATGCGAAACCGTGTGCGCAGTCGGTGCAAATTATACTCCTCTCCATGGCGTTTGGCGCGCATAGAAAATTGTAAAACGTTGGCATAGTACGTGCTGCCTTCTAAGTCAATATCTTCTATATGAGCATACATTCGGCGCGCATCAAGCCATACCTTTTCCGAATCTGCAAGATTTTCATTGGTGATAGATAAGCTGGCATTTTTCAGATATGCGTTACCTCTTAATCGAAACTCTGTGGGCGTTTCGCTGGTTTTTTCTACCACAAAACGGTTCACAAATTTCAAAAAATTATCTTGACTTTCACCTGCATAGGTTATAACCTTCACCACCGGATCTTCCAAAGTGAGGCTGTTGATAGTAATGTCAGACGCGTTTTGTGCAAGTTCCCACAAATTCACATCTGCCTTCACTACAGGTATAGTTATGAATTCCAGGTCATGATGGTCTTTGGCGCGCACATCATAAAGGTAGATGTCACCAAAAAAATCAATATCAACACGGCCCACACTCACCGTGGTGCCAAATTGCTTGTTGATATTGTTTATCAAGCGTTGAGCTATATAGGTCTGCACAGCCGGTGTCTGCAAGGCAATCACAGCTCCAATTATCAGTAGAAGCAGCACTAGAATAAATAGCACCAATGCTCTCAACAATCTCCTGAAAAATTTCGCCACCAGGTGTTAGTTTAAGATTAGTTATATTTTTGCACAATGCATGACTCACCACTTATACTTGCTATAGAATCATCTTGTGATGACACAGCCGCGGCTGTATTATCAGGTCGTACAGTATTATCTAACGTAATTTCTAGTCAAAAAGTACATCAGAAATACGGCGGAGTAGTGCCAGAACTTGCGTCCCGAGCCCATCAGCAAAATATAGTGCCAGTCGTGCATCAAGCCTTGGCAGAAGCAAAGGTACATCAAAATATGCTTTCAGCAATAGCCTTCACGCGTGGTCCGGGCCTCATCGGCTCACTGCTAGTGGGTGCAGGATTTGCCAAATCATTGTCTTTGTCATTGCAAATACCACTCATAGAAGTGAACCATATGCAAGCACATATTTTTGCCAATTTCATAGAAGAGCCAGGCATGTGTACACCTCAATTTCCCTTCCTGTGCCTCACAGTAAGCGGTGGCCATACTCAAATCGTGCGAGTAGATTCCGTATCTCGGCTCACGGTCCTAGGGCAAACGCGTGATGACGCTGCGGGCGAAGCCTTTGATAAGATTGGCAAACTCATGGGCTTGCCGTATCCAGCCGGGCCTGTAATAGACAAGTTGGCACAGCAAGGAGACCCAACAAAATTCAGTTTCACCAAATCTTCTATGAGTGGATATGACTACAGTTTTAGCGGCCTCAAAACGGGCGCCATGAACTTCCTCAATAATCAGCAACAAAAAAATCCGCAATTCATACAAGATAATCTGCAACATCTGTGTGCATCTGTTCAAGAAACAATTGTAGACATGTGTTTAGAGCCTTTTCTGCGCGCAGCCAAAGAGCAAAATATTACACACTTGGTGTTGGCTGGAGGCGTATCAGCCAATAGCAGATTACGCCACAAACTTCTCCAGCACCAAAATGACGGATATACAATCTGCATTCCACCACTTGCTTATACCACAGACAATGCTGCTATGATAGGCATTACAGCCTACTACAAATACCTAGACCGGCAATTCACAGACCTATACATCACACCACAATCCAGATACTCACTCTGATGCATTTATTCATCGCCCACATTACACAAGATCAAGCCTTGCTCAATCCTACCGAGAGCCACCACGCCACACGCGTCATGCGCTTACAAGCCGGTGACGAAATCCTAGTCACATCGGGTGACGGCAAAATGTACCGTGCCGTGCTTGAACAAATGCATCAAAAGCGGAGCATCGCGCGCATATTGCAGCAAGAAGACTATCAGCAAAAGCGCAATTATCACCTCACCATGGCAGTTTCCTTCACCAAAAACAATGACCGTATGGAGTGGTTTGCAGAGAAAGCCACAGAAATAGGCATAGACGCCATACAGCCGGTCATTACCCACCATTCAGAGCGCAGAAATATCAATACAGAGCGTCTAGAGCGCATTATTCTCGCCGCCGTGAAGCAATCTCTCAAGGCAGAAATCCCCCAAGTGCTTCAGCCTATAGCGTTTAACCAATTTGTAAGCGAACCCTTACAAGCCACCAAACTCATAGCACACTGCGCCGCTGACTACCCGCGTATTCCGCTTCAGCAGGCTATAACGCCGCAGGCTAGCCATATCATACTCATAGGCCCAGAAGGAGATTTTTCACCAGAAGAAATATCACTGGCAGCACAGCATCAATATCAGGCCATTTCTATGGGCTCACAGCGCATGCGCACAGAAACCGCCGCCTTATACGCCGTCATGGCCATGCATCAAGCGCATAAGTTATAGCATTATCACGCCATCCACCTTGCCCACCTCTTTATAGAAGTGAATTACCTGATCAGCGTCCAGCACAAAAATCACCACCGTGATACTCGTGTATTTTGCATTCTTAGACTCACGCATCTGTATTTGTGGTCTAGCATCATCAAAAATGCGCTGTATCTCAGCAATCTTCTTATTTTCAGTAGGGATAATAAATTTATAGGTGAAATTCCCGGGAAAAGTCTCCACCTTGTCCAGCTCCGTTTTTAGCCGGGTATAAAACTCATCTTGTTCCTGTTGGCTATCGCTCATGGTTGCATCTTTATACAAAGATAGCAAAATTCATTACAGAAAGCGCATACAGGCACATTTCTCAAGCCATTACGGCACTATTCCTACACATTATTCTTGGAGCAATTATTTATTTATTATTTCTTTTTAGGAGGTGGATTCAAGTTATAAATGCAAGTTTCCCTCTATTAGTAATTAGTTGTAAAT
>JAUNRT010000021.1 GCA_030535475.1 Weeksellaceae bacterium
CTACATCTTATTGCATTTTGCTGTATTTTGATTAGGAAACATTAAACAAGTTCTATATATAATTATTATGTTTTGTTATCATCTTTGCAGATACTTTCCACTTTTGCATTGAGGCGAGTTTCGTTGTGCAAACTTGTCATACACCAGTAAGCATGTATAGATGAACAGAGCTCAAAGTTTGCACGGAAGGCTTTCTTATCAATGCCTTGTAAAGTTGAAATTAAAATTACTTGAGTCATTCTTGATGTGGTTTAAAATTCCAATTTATCAAAGGTAGTTTTCTTCTTTGGTTTACATTCCACAGCCCGATTTGAACTCCATTGAGTTTCTCTGAATAATTGAAAAGTCCTATTTGCAGTCCATTCATTTCAGTAGCCAGGTTACCAAAAATTGCAATTTGCAAGCCTTTGGTTTTATAACCGGTGTTATTCAACCCTATTTGCCATCCATTCATATAGTATGCGTCATTTAATAAGGCTGCCATTATTCCATTATGTTTCTGCGTAAAGTTCATAAAAATAGATAACGATACTCCATTGACTTGATGATGAATTTGGCCCATTAAGCCTGCAGTCATACCATTTGTCAAACATTTGCAAGAAGTTCCTGAGGCAGACAAATTTAGACCGTTTATTCTTTCAGACAATGGTTTTTTTCTTAATTCATTAAACGCACTATCTGTCGTTACAATGGGACTTCTTGGCATTAAAGGAAGTGCAATTCCGATTCCCATTATTTCTAATTTGATCCCGTTTGTATTCGTATATCTTGGTTCGGGATGAAAGGTCCAAAGTCCTACTGCAAGGCCGTGAATATTAATGCTGTCTTGATGAAAAGTCCAGATTGGGTAATAATCTTTTCTTAAGTCAGATTGTCCGTAACAACAAACTGTCAAAATGAGGAACAAAAGCCTTATTAGATACTTGTTGGATTTCATAAATTTAGCTCTTATCGCATTTCAAATGGAGATTTTATGGTTTTACAATAGAAGTGTATAATTTGACCGAATGTTCAACTGATCATCAAATGAAAATCTATTAGCTAAGCTAATTTACATTTTTTTTGGTAAATAAATAATCCCTTATTGAATAATTAAGTACACTAATTCCCTAAAATTAACAATCACAATTAACTTTGGAATCTAAATTTCCAAATCTGGCAAGAGTTCTGCCGGTTATGAGCATTTTGCAAGGAGATATACGTGTACTCATTGATGGAGTTGTATGCTAAAAAATAATTTAAGTTTTAGCAGTTGTTATTATTTTTCTGTTAGGTTTAATAATTCAAAATCTTCTGTATTGTCGATGGTGGGAATTTTTAGCAAAAAGTTCATCTGAAGCACTTCAAACCAGTTATTGGTAAGAGCTCATTACAGGCTGTTTTTTCTAATTGAGCTATTTAATTTTTTAATCAAAATATAAGAAAGGTGTCCTACTATTGTGGTCCCACTACCAAAAATCCAAAATGCTAATGTTATTCCCAAAGCCGGCATTCCACATCTTGGTTCATTGTTTGGATTGTCCTGAATGAAGTAATTTGGCAGAATAAATAATTGAGCTACTAAACAAAATGCGAATATTAAATACTTCCAAACACCTAAATGTAATCGGTCTATGATAAAATATCCGATTATTTGAAATACAAGGATAATTGCGATTGCATGTAAAGGAGTCATCTGCTAATTTTTCAAATACTCACAACTTTTTTCAAACCACAAACTGTAAGCAATGAATGCTTTAGTAATAAACATAAGAAGAATAAAAATACCTAGGGGTGAAGAAACTTGTGTAGATGTAAGTCCATAAAGTGATATATCAGGGTTAACTTGAAACAATCCAAAAATTGAATTTATTATCCCTGAAACTCCCCAAAGAAAAAATATCCCTATTAGAATTTTATTCCAAAGCGGAAATAAGTCTCTTCTTCGGTTCACTATTTTAATTGAATTTTTAAATTCTTGAATTCTTGATTTTTCTTCCATTTGTACTGTGGTTTTAATAAAATTCCAAGAAACACCTAAATATATGAAATTTTTGCTGAGTATGCATTTTTTTGGTTGTGTTGTTGTTTCTTTTTTCTTGTGATGTATAACAACTGTGTTTTAGGTAGCTGTATACGTGCCTGCAAGTGCGATTTATGTAAGTTGGTTATTGTATAAAATCGATTGCTCGGAGCGCGGCAGGTGGGAGGTGAAAATGCCGCACTAAATAAAGAAAACCTTAGATAAGGCATTCGGCGAAGCCAAAGTGCGCAAAGGATTTTGGCTTTACAAAAAAGGAGCAAAACGGGTTGGCGCCCTTCGGCAGAAAACCGATTCTGCGACTTTTTTTGTAGCCAAAAGACAACGTACTTGTAGCCGTACACCGCACCCGCTCAAAAAAATTATTGCATGCTCTTGATTAATTTCTAAACCCCTGAACTTCAAATTGCATCTTTTACAACAGATGTTTTTCTCTTTTTAAGTGAAAAAAGTTTAAATTTTCGTTTTTGTTAGACTATTATATGCCTGCAAGGATTGTTTCTTTCAAGTTCAAAGCGCACATTATTAGGGTGAGGGAATAAATTTTGTCCTACATGCCACAATATTGTTAAATATATTAGGCAATCTAATGGCGGTATAAGTTTTGACTATAACGAGAGTTTTTCGCATCATTATCACTCAATAAAATGACAAAATTTATGTTTTTTCAGAATTTCGAAAAAGCTCTTTAATTTATAATTTATTGATATTCAAATATTTAATCACAATGCGGAAAAAATAATTGCATCATAGATTCACACCAAAAGACAAAATGATAGTGCAAAGCACGGGTGTTATGCTTATGATAAAATCTGTTAAAGCTATATTAAAGTTTCCAGCAAGGTTTTGCTGATCAAGCATTAAGAAATAAATTTGACCATAGTTAGTTCAAAACCCAGTAGGACAATGAAGATTATCAAAAATAATGCCATTTCGAGTTTATTTTTATTTTTTTTGACAACTACCCTTAGCTTAGGACAGACAAGCTACCTCACCCAAAATGTGAGCCATCAGCGACCAACAGATAATTTTAACCGCGTAAAAAATCAATTGAACAAAGAGAATTTTGTAATCACTGATTACGAACCTTTGGCTGATTTGCAGGAAGAAGCTGTGGAAGAGGTGGGTGAATTTGAAATGATGCTCTTGGCGGAAATTTCAAAAGCGCTCAATTTTCGCAAAAGAGAGCCTTCTGTGATGGCTATAATAGATGAGGCTAAAACTTTTATAGGCACGCCGTACCGCTATGGTGGCACTACGCGCACAGGTATTGATTGCTCTGCTTTTATGCAAACAATTTTCCGCGTTACGGAAATCGAATTGCCACGCGTTTCTGCAAGTCAAGCGCACATTGGCGAAACTATTGACTTCGGCAATATAGAAAAAGGTGATTTGCTTTTCTTTTCTAACTCACCTAATGCACGCATTTCTCACGTGGGAATGGTGGTTGAAGTGTCAGATGAGATTTACTTCATACATGCTGCAACCTCTACAGGTGTTACAGTTTCACCACTGAGCATGGCATACTGGGACAAAAGGTTCAGATTTGCAAAACGCGTGTTTGGTGAGAATTGATCTCAACGAACATCTTAAAAAATTAAAAATCCACCCGCAATGGTGGATTTTTTATTAGATAACATTTTCTATTTACATCCGGAATCTTGCCTTCCAGATTTGATTAAAATTTCCTTTGGCAGAAAATTATCATTTATTTAATACTTTTTATATAAGCACTTTATCCATTTGCGCCATAGATAATTTGTAGCTTTGTGATTCAAAAATAGATATGAAACACCTGATAATAGTAAGACACGCCAAATCATCCAGAGAACTAGACGTTGAAGATTTTGATAGACCGCTTACAGAAAGCGGAGTAGAAAGAGCAACAAAACACGCAGCGGAGATCAAGAAATATCTGGATTTCTCACCGGAGGTGTGGTGGTCTAGCCATGCCAACCGCGCGTTGCACACGGCGGTAATCTTTGCCAGAGAGTTTGATACTTTGGAGAAACTGGTTGTGAAAGAAAATCAATATACTTTTTCTCCAGGTCAATTGCTAGATGTAGTGCAGAGCTTGCCTGAAAGTAAATCTGCAATTCTGTTTGGGCATAATGACGCCTGCTTCGGCTTGGCGCAAATGCTTACCGGACAGCGCATTTCAGAGTTCAAAACTGCCTCTGCTGCGGTAATAGAATTGCCGGATGTGGCATGGAAAGATATAAACCACGGAAATTTGCAACACCTTTTACAGGCAGAATGACTGATATGATCAAATACATCAACCGAGAAATCTCTTGGTTGAAATTCAACGCACGCGTGCTGCAAGAAGCTCGAGACAATACTGTTCCGCTGATTGAGCGGCTAAGATTTTTGGGTATATATTCCAACAACTTAGACGAGTTTTACAAGGTGCGATATGCAACAGTGCTACGTGCATTGCAGGTAGATACTTCTGCCTACAACAATATTATAGAAAACCAATCACTCTCTGACCTTTTAGAAGAAATAAAACAGGTGGTGGCCATACAACAACAGAGCTATGACCGTACCTATGACGTTATTATCAAAGAGTTGCAAGAAGAAGGTATTTTTTTTGTAAATGATTATCAAATAGAAGGGGAGCAAATACAATTTGTTGAGAATTTCTTCAAGACCAAACTCAGGCACACCATAGCGGTTTTTCTCTGGAATCCGGATTCAAAAACTATCCCTGAGCTAAGAGATGGCACATTTTACCTAGCGGTGAAGATGACCAAGTATGCCAAATCTATCAAGAACACTTACGCACTGATAGAAGTGCCTACTTATTTGCACAACAGATTTGTGATTTTACCTTCACAGAACAAGCAACAATACATCATATTTTTAGAAGACATCATCCGCTACCACCTCAAAGAGATTTTCCACCTGTTTGATTTTGACAGTATAGAGGCACATTCTATCAAGATATCAAAAGACGCAGAACTAGATATAGATCAAGACCTGCAAACCAGCCTCATGGAGAAAATATCACGAAGCGTAGATGACCGCAGAAAAGGTGAGCCTGTGCGTATGGTGTATGACAGAGAAATGGCGCCGGACACGCTGTTGTATCTGAAAAAAGTTTTTCATCTAGATCATTATGACAGCCTTTCGCCGGGTAGCAAATATCACAACAAAAAAGATTTTCTCGGATTCCCGGATATAGGCAGACCCGATTTGGAGTTTGAGCCGATTGAGCCAATTACACCACCTGATTTTGAAGCCTCCAATAGCTTCATAGATGTGATTCGCAAGAAAGATCAACTTATATACACACCGTATATAGACTACTCTGTTTTCCTGAAAACCTTGCGCGAAGCTGCCATTGACCCTAAGGTAGAAAGCATAAAGATGACGGTATATAGGGTGGCTGATGATTCGCAGATCATGAGTGCGCTGATCAATGCAGCAAAAAATGGGAAAAAGGTAGTAGCTGTACTAGAATTACGCGCAAGATTTGATGAAGCAGCCAATGTACACTGGAGTAAACGCTTGCAAGATGCAGGAGCTACCGTGATTTTTGGCGTACCGGGATTGAAAGTGCACAGCAAAATTGGTGTGATTACCTATTCCAAGAAGTCTAAACAGAAGCAAATCGCTTTTGTGAGCACGGGCAATTTTCATGAGAAAACAGCAAGAATCTATACAGATTTCACTTTGCTCACTTCACACCAAGGTATTTGCGCAGAAATTGATCAGATTTTTGATTTTTTCCAGGCAAATTACAAAATCAAAGACTATGAATATCTCATAGTATCTCCGCATGAAACGCGAGACAAAATTTACGCCTTGATAGACCAAGAGATACACAATGCGTCTGAAGGAAAACCAGCGCAAATCAACATAAAAGTGAATAGCCTTTCAGACCAAGAAATGATAGACAAACTCTATGCTGCCAGCAAAGCAGGCGTAGAGGTGCGCATGGTTGTAAGAGGTATCAATTGCTTGATTCCAGGCATCCCGGGACTTAGCAGCAATATTCAGGCTGTGAGCGTGGTAGATAGATTTTTAGAGCACCCGCGAGTATATTGGTTCAAGAATGGTGGTGATGATTTGGTTTACATATCATCAGCAGACCTCATGACGCGCAACATAGACAACCGTGTGGAAGTGAGTTGTCCAATCCTCGACAAAAAACTCAAAAAAATGGTGATGCAAATTTTTGAGCTTAATATGGAGGATAACGTAAAAGGTAGATTGCACAACCAAACTCTCAATGAGGTGTACACTACAAATGATTTGCCGCCGAATCGATCACAATTGTCCATCTACCAATATTTTAAAAATTTATATGACATAAAGTCAAAATCGGAAAAGTAAAAAGAATGAAAATAACGAAGTTAGCAGCAATAGATGTTGGATCCAATGCAGTAAGATTGCTCATCAACACCATATATGATGATGGAGTATCACACCCGGTTTACAATAAAACCAGCTTGGTGCGTATTCCGGTGCGTCTGGGTGTGGATGCTTTCGTACATAGAACCGTATCAGCAGACAATATACAAAGACTTACCAAAGCCATGCAGGCATATCGCCACATCATGGACATACACGGCATACAAGATTACAGAGCTTTTGCTACCTCTGCCATGCGGGAGGTAACCAATGGCGACAAAGTGATAAAATCTATTAAGAAAAACGCAAATATCGACCTCGAAATTATTGATGGCCAACATGAAGCGGATGTGATTTTCGCAACTGAATTAGATTATTTTGTAAAAGATGACCAGAATTATCTTTTCGTGGATGTAGGGGGTGGAAGCACAGAGCTTACATTGCTAGCACATGGCAAGGTTCTCAATTCAAAATCCTTTCCCGTAGGCACAGTGCGCTGGCTTCATAATAAGGTGCCAGAGAATTTTATCTCAAGAGAGATACAGCCTTGGATTTTAGAAAACACCAAGCATTTGTCTAATATCGCCATTATAGGCTCAGGAGGAAACATCAATTTCATATTCAAGCTGTCAGCGAAAAAGATGGGTAAGCCGCTCACCTATAATTTTTTGAAAACTTTCAAAAACAAACTCTCTAAGCTAACCTATGAACAGCGCATGTCAACCTATAACATGAAACCCGACCGTGCTGATGTTGTGATGCCGGCTCTAGAAATTTTCACTCAAATCATGCGCTATTCCAAGGCCACTAAAATCTATGTGCCCAAAATAGGCTTGGCTGATGGAATGATACAATACATGTATCACCAAATGCAAGAAAGTGAAGATTTCTATAAAGAGGATACAAAGCCGGATAATCAAAATTAAATTTAAACGTATATTTGTCTATGATTGTAATTTTTCTTTATTTTATCTTTTGAAAAATCTGCATGGATTTAATTAAGTTGAATATCAAAGGCATATCCTTTAGCCAGTCTCAGGCTGGCGCATACGCCTTGCTTTTAGAGGAAGAGTTTGGAGATAGAAAGCTACCTATCATCATAGGCAATTTCGAAGCTCAAGCTATAGCTTTAGCCTTAGAAAAAGATTTATTTCCTCCCAGACCTCTCACGCATGATTTGTTTGCCAATTTTGCCAGACATTTTCAAATCAATATACAATCTGTTAATATTTACAAATTAGAAGAAGGAATTTTCTATTCCAACATCGTATGTGTAGATAAGGATTCTGATATCTTTGAGTTGGATTCTCGTACAAGTGATGCCATTGCTATGGCAGTACGTTTCAATGCTCCAATCTATGTGCTCAAATCTGTTATGGACAAAGCAGGTATAGAAATCAATATGATCACCGAAGAGGATGAAGAGGAGCATATAGAGAGCATTTTGCAGGATATAGAAGATGAAATCAAAGAAATCGTTGACAGTGCAATTCCAGAATTTGAAGGATTGAGCAAATATGAGCTCGAGCAAAAACTCAAAGAAGCACTAGAAAAAGAACATTATGAATTGGCAGCGCGCCTACGTGATGAGCTCAACAAAAGATGATTTTGCATTGCTATAATATTTCGTTGAGTTAATTATGTTAAGTACAATTTTACTGGTTCAGGAAGTGGCGGCTGCGCCTATGAAAATGGCGTCAGAAGGCATTTCTTGGGAGAGCTTTGGCAGAGGAGTTTTGGGTATGTTAGTGTTGATTGCCATCGCAGTAGCATTCAGCCGCAATCGCAGAGCTATCAAATGGAAAACCGTAGGACTTGGCTTGCTTTTGCAAATAGTTTTAGGGGTTGTAATTCTCAAAGGAGACGATATAGGATTTGATATTGGCACAGACCGCAGATTAGATTTGGGCTTCGTCGGAGATTTTTTCAACTTTTTAGGTACTTTGATCATCAATTTGCTCAACTTCACACAAGAAGGGAGTAGGTTTCTATTGGGCGGTTTGTTAGACGTAAACTCATACGGTTTCATCTTTGCCTTCCAAGTATTGCCTATAATAATATTCTTTTCAGCGCTCACTTCAGTATTATTTTTTTTAGGGGTCATTCAAAAAATTGTCAAATTCTTTGCATTAGGTATGACAAGGATTTTGGGCATTTCCGGTCCGGAATCGCTCAGCGTTGCGGGGAATATTTTCCTTGGTCAAACAGAGTCACCCTTGATGATTAAGGCATACCTTGAGCGCATGACCAAGTCAGAGATTTTGCTGGTAATGGTAGGAGGCATGGCCACTGTAGCAGGCAGCGTACTTGGCGCTTACATACAATTTTTGGGTGGTAGCGATCCTGTGATGCAGCAAGAGTTTGCCAGACACCTGCTCGCCGCGTCAGTAATGGCAGCACCGGGCGCCATTATCATGAGCAAAATACTACTGCCGGAAACCCAACAACCTACTGAGAACCTTGACGTCAAGATAGACAATGTGGGAAGCAACATTTTAGATGCACTATCAAATGGCACCTCAGAAGGTCTGAGACTTGCAGTGAATGTTGCAGCAATGCTACTCGTATTCTTGGCGTTTATTGCTATGATCAATGGAGGATTGGAAATATTAGGTCAATATACAACACTCAACACTTGGATCGCCGGAAACACTGAGTATGAAAGCCTTTCCATAGAGTTTTTACTCGGCTACCTTTTCGCACCGCTCATGTGGTTGATAGGAGTTCCCGTACAAGACATTAGCCTCATGGGGCAACTGCTTGGCGTCAAATTGGTGGCCAGTGAGTTCATAGCCTACATACGCTTGGCAGAGCTCAAAGACAGTTTGGTAGGGATGACGCTCACCTACAACAAATCTATTATCATGGCCACTTACATGCTTTGTGGCTTTGCCAATTTTGCTTCTATAGGCATTCAAATTGGCGGTATTGGCTCTCTTGCACCCGGCAGGAAAAAGCTACTCTCAGAGCTTGGTTTGCTTGCACTCGTAGGAGGAACATTAGCATCTCTTTTGTCCGCTACCATTGCTGGTATTTTATTAGGCTAAGATTATGATTTTAATAATTTTTTTTCACTTCTGAAAAATTGCTTTAGATTTGTTTTAAAATCAAATTTTATGAACGAATTTTCTAATCATAACTATCAAGATGCATCGCATTTTGCTAATAGGCCAGACAACTATCGTACACTGACGATAGTTGGAACTATTATGGGTTGCTGTTCGCCACTACTCATTGGCTTTGTTACAGGTGTTGTGTCTTTATATTTCTCTACACAAGTGGACTCAAGATACAATGCTGGTGATCAATTTGCTGCAGAGAAAAACTCAAAAAATGCTAGATTATTGGCTTTCATTTCCATAGGTTTGGGTGTAGCAGGTCTTCTCTATAGCTACTATGTTTTTTCAACTAACCCAGAGATGATGGAGCAGATCCGTCAAGCGATTGAAGAGGCTCAAGCCGGCAATTAAACATCACAAACTTGATTAATTGGAGATTATTCACAGTCATTGCAGGTTGCTTACTTGCAATGGCTTTTCTATTGTTTTATTTTAAATTCAACCCGGCAGACACCAGAATTCCTTTCCCTGCCTGTAGTTTCAAAGCCTTCACCGGGCTAGACTGCCCAGGCTGTGGCGGTCAGCGTGCATTGCACTCATTGCTGCATGGTGATGTGCTCAGAGCCTTGAGTTTCAATGCTTTTTACATCATTCTGTTGCCCTTTCTCTTACCCATGATTTACTATGCCCTGAGAAGTTTTGTCACCGGGATACCTGTGCAAAACAATTTCTTATTCTCCACCAAATTCGTGATAGCTCTCTTGATTTTCATGTTTCTATTTTTTGTTTTCAGAAACATTCCGCAGTTTCCTTTTACTCTTTTGCACTCAGATTTCTAAGCGCTAGTTGCACTTAAATGGCCTGTGGTGTTGGCCGCGGCAGGTGGGAGGCGGCTACCCCGCAAGGTTTTTTGGCTAAGGCAAAATGTGAGCGCAAAGGGGTTGTGAAAACCCTTTGCGCCACAATTTTGCAGCCAAAAAACCGCGGAGTAATAGCCGTACACCGACCCTTTTCTTTGGGTAATAATTAGATATATACGATTGGAACTTGATGTCTAATAATTTTCACTTGACGGGGAATAGATAATCAGGCGTAAATTGCCCAAAGAAAAGGGTGCCGCCCAAATAAAATTAATGCTATGTAATTGAAAATAAGTTGAACACTTTTTTATTGCTTTTACTCATTACATTTAAAAAAATGTTTGCATTTTCTAGGCATTTCTTCTGAGTAAATTCGGTGGTTTTCGCTTCATAGAAACTAGGTAAACGCCTACAAACACAAACGCGGCTCCAGTTATTTTCACTGTATCCAAGTGGTCCACACCTTGCCAGATGGCGATTACAGCCGCAAAAATGGGTTGTGTGTAGATGTATATTCCCACTATCTGGGGACTCAAATGCTGCAATCCTATGGTGTTAAACAAATATGTGAAACAGCTCACAAATAACAGTATGAAGACTATGGCCATCCAAATTCTGAAGTCCATTAAAGCCCATGATGCGGTCTGCAAATCTTGCAAACCCCAAGGTATGGTCATGACCAAGCCAATGCTGAAAACCCATTTCATGAAAACGAATGGATGATATTTACGCACCAATGGTCTGGCTATTACCAAGTATATGGCGTAGAACACTGCGTTTAATAAGATGAGAATATTACCCAACACTGGGTTTCGTGCATAGGTGGTAATGTCCATTCGGCTGGAGTGCAGTATCATGATCCAGGCTCCAATCAATCCTAAAATCACTCCAATTGACTGCCTGATGGTTACCTTTTCTTTATGTATCAAATACGCCGCCGCCAAAACTACTACTGGTGAAGCTGTCATGATGATGGCTGCGCTGATTGGGTGCGTATAGTCAAGTCCTTTGAAAAACAAAAGCTGGTTGGCAGCAATCCCAAAAATTCCGCATAGAATAAAAAGTGCATAATCTTTTTTCTCCACTTTTTGTCTTCTTGTGGCAGGTTGCAAGTAGGTGAGTAGCACAAAAAATATTACTGCACTCGCAATTCGAAGCACCACAATGCCATTGGCCTGTATGTATTCCGGCATGGGAATTTTGGCAACTGTGTAATTAATTCCGTAAAACAGATTGGCTAAAAAAAGCAGGACATGGGCTAAAAGAACTTTAGACTTCATCCCAGTCCGCAATTATTTTGAAATGATTGTCCAAATCACGTTTCAGTGATTCAGCATCTTTTTGTCTTATTTGCAACCACATTCTGCAATCTTCTGCAAATTGCTGGTCATCAATCTGTAATTTGTATTTCTCTATCCATTGAAAAACCTCGTTTTGAGATGTATATGGAAATTGCAAACTCAGCTTTTGCCACTTGTGTCTTACAACACTGCTACTGGTCTCCAGCACCGCCGCTGCGCACTCTTTGTATGCTTGAATCAATCCGGAAACTCCAAGTTTGGTTCCGCCATAGTAGCGCACCACTATCAATAGACAAAAACTGAGATCGTGGGAGAGTAGTTGATTATAAATAGGCATTCCGGCTGTACCTGATGGCTCACCATCATCGTTGATTCTAAAATTTTCACCTTCAAATCCCAGTCTATAAGCATAGCAGTGATGCGTGGCCTGGTGGTGTAATTTTTTTATGTTATTCAGTTCTTCAGCAACTTCCTCTTCATTATTCACCGGGAACAGAAATCCAAGAAATTTGCTTCCTTTTTCTTTGGTCAGCACATCAATCACCGGGTTCTTGGGTATTTTACAAAAATCTGCCAACCTGTTTAGTTTTTTACGTAATATCTCAAAATGTCTTTTCCTAGCATTTTTTCTTGTACCAGAAAATTTGCGTCAACTTCCGGTGCATAAATTCCATCCTGCCAAATAGTATCACCCGTTATTACTCGCATTTCATCCCACAATCCTTGTTCTATGAATTGTCTCAACACCTTGCTTCCGCCTTCTACTATCATAGATTGTACATTCTTTGCATGCAATACCTCCATTAGCTCATTGAGATTTTCACTTATAGCTTTAGTGCCATCTCCCGGAAAAATAATTGGAGAGGCTTCATTGATATGCGCACCGGGAAATCCTGAAATCCTTGTGCTTAAAATTACTATTTGTGGGTTATTACCAACCCATAATCGTGCATTGAGTTGTGGATTGTCTATTTCTACCGTTCCACTTCCTACCAAAATTGCTTGTTCTTCTGTGCGCCATTTATGCACCAATTGTTTGGCTTCTTTCCCGCTTATCCATTTCTTTTCACCGCTTTTGGTCGCCATAAAACCATTGCTGGTCTGCGCCCATTTTAGGATAATATAGGGTCGTTTTTTACCTTGATAGGTGAAAAATCGTCGGTTCAAATGTTGCGCTTCCTCTTGTAGAATTCCTTCCACTACATCTACACCTTTCTCTTGTAAATAAGCAATTCCTTTTCCATTCACATGAGCGGCAATATCTCTGCAGCCGATCACTACACGAGGTATTTTCATATCTACAATGCTATGTGCACAAGGTGGAGTTCTACCATAGTGAGAACATGGCTCTAGATTCACATATAGAGTGCTTTCCTTTAGCAAGGAAATCTCCTGCACCTGATTTATAGCTACAATTTCTGCATGTCGTTCTCCAGCGCGTTTATGCCATCCTTCACCAATTATTCGATTGTTATGCACAATCACGCTGCCCACCAAAGGATTGGGGTAGGTGTTGCCAAGCCCATTGGATGCAAGCTGCAAACATCTACGCATATATTCTATGTGTGTACTTGGCATAGTAAATTGGAAAATAGCCCACAAAAATAGCAAAAACCACCCGTGAAAGGTGGTTTTCTTGCTTGTAATTTCAAATTTCTGTGCACACAATGGTGCTATTATGCCATGCTGTCTGTTTCGCTACTTCCCTCAGGATTTTCTATGTTGGCATCTTCTGCAGATCCTTCAGCAGCGGCATCTGTGTCTGCTTGTGCTTGTTGTGCTTGTTTCTGTGCTTCAGCAAGTGCTTCCAGATTTATATGTTTCAGATCTTCGAGTTTATTTTCCAAACTCTTCAGTTCTGAAACTTTATTTTCGATATTGGAAATTGCATTTTTGAACAATGGATTGTTTTCATCTGCGTTGGCAAAGAAGCTAAGATTTGTTTGCAATTGAGTTACCTCTTTTTGCACCTCATCTATTTCTTTACGTGTTTCTTGTCGCAGAATTCGCAGCGCTCTTTCATCCAAATTTTGCTTGATATTCCCTATTTGATTTTGCCATTTAGCATCTTCCATGGCATGCTTGTCAAATCCGGCCTCTTCCAGTATCCGCTCATTTAGTTGAGAAAACTCCTTATTGATTCCTTGCTTACCATTTGGTACAAAACCTATAGCAGCCCATTTCAGACTATATTGATTCAACCAATCAAGCAAAGCCTCTTTCTCTTTAGGTTTTTCTGCAGAGCGCATTTCTGCAAGCAATGCTTTTTTGTCTTCTAAATGACGATTTTGGCTCTCTAACTTCTCATTGTTGCGGTTTTTGTAACGCTCAAAAAAGGTATTGTTTGCCTCGCTAAACTCCTTCCAAATCTTGTCTGAGTACTTTCTTGGCACATGTCCTATTTTCTTCCACTCGCTTTGTATTCGCTTCACCACTTTCACAGATTCATTCCAGTCTGTGCTATCACGATGTTCAGTAGCTATTTTCACCAACTCTCTTTTTTTCTCAAGATTGGTGTTTTGCTCGTCCTTCATGTTTTTGTAGAAGGTATTCTTCTCATGATTGAATGAGCGCATCGCTTCTTTGAACTCATTCCACACTTCTTGGTTCACATCTTTTGGTACACGTCCCAGAGCAAAGAAAGTCTCACGCAGTTGGTTCAACTCCTTAATTTTTCGCTGCCAAGCACCGTGTGAACTCACCGTTTGTCCAACCAGCAAATTGTTGATCTGACCTATAATTTCGCGCTTATGGTGTAGATTTTCCTCTTGTTGCAATCTTGCTTGCTCACTCAGCTCTATTTTTCTATCATGTATCTGAGATGTAATAGCTTTGAATTCTTGCCATGTAGTTTCGCGGTGCTCCTCTGCTACCGGTACAGCCTCTTCTTTCCACATTCTATGTAGATACTGCAATTCATTCAATGCTTTTTGCACACTTTCTTCTTCCAACAATTGCTTAGCTTGCTCTATGATAGATTTACGCACTTCCAGATTATGCTCATAATCCATTTTGCGTAGCTCATGATTCAAGTCTAGAAACTCGTTGAAGTTGTCTAAGTGGTGGTAATATGTTTTGAAAACATTAGAAGCAAAAACGCGCGGGATTCTACCTGCCTCATGCCATCTGGTTTTCAAATTTCTAAATTTTCTGAATAGATCGCTATTGCTTTCAGAAGGCTCTGTATATAGCGCCTTCAGCTCTTCTATGATAGCCATCCTTTTCTCAAGATTCAGCTTTTGCTCTTCTTCCACTTTGCGGTAGTGGTCATCTACCTTGCGCTTATATTGCGCATTTAGGTCAGAGAGATCTGCTCTATAAGGGTGATTGTAGTGAAAATCCTCCACCGGTAAACCTTGCGCAACATGTTTCTCGCGCTCAGTCACAGTTTCAGTATCTATCACATGGCGTATAGCATCTTTTATTTTATTGAAAGCAGACTTTATTTTAAAAGGCGCATAGGCCGCCATGAGCGATGCTCCTTCCGTGAGTAGCTGTGCCACCGTCATACTTTCATAGTCTTTCTCTTCTACCTCATGCTCTTCCTCATCTTCTTCTTCATTCTCATCAGCATGTTGATCCTCATCGGCCACCTCATTGTAATCCTTGTCTGCAGGTACTTTAGCAGCTTCTGCGGGCTCGGTTTCATGCGAAGATCCCGTTTCTGTGGCTTGCAATTCCACACCGGTTTCTGGCTTTTCCTGCTCTATAGCATCTGCATTGTCTTGACTTTCATGCAGCGGAGCCACACCATCTGCTGCTTTATCAGCAGTTTCAGTAGCATCAGCAGCGGGTGCAGAAGCACTATCCCCGGCATCAAAACCGGGTATATGCGTCAAATCATCTGCAGAAGTGTCAGGTTCAAACCCAGGTTGATTTGGTTCAGATTCTGGTTCATAAGTAGGCGCTACGGGAGCGCTTGGTTCAGCATCCGTACCCGTGTCTGGAACATTCGGTTCTTGAGGTTCGTGAGTAGTAGGTGTCTGCGGTTCCTGGCTCGGCTGAGCTTGGTTGGGATCTAAGTTGTTCTCTTCATTCAGCTCTCCATCTGCCGGTCGCAGGTTATCGTTTTCAGTAATCATGATAAGTAAATTTTTTCTTCAATAAACAAAAATAACATAATTATGCGGAATTTCCGCCTTTCAGCGCATTTCCTTAAAATTTAACCATACATTAATTTTATCAAACCTCTCCACTTCAAAACATTTCTTGCCCAATTAGTCGGGCAGTGCATTTTTTTTCTTTTTTTTATTAGGAGTTATTCCCGGCTGCCCGTTGCAATCTTGCTCCCTATCTGCCACAAATAGAGGGCTTTCCGGCACGTCCACCTCAAGGGATTCCAGTACCGGCTAGCCCACTATTTGTATGGCAGATAGCTTTGCAAGGATTTCCACTTGCATCCGGACTAAACTACAGCCAACGAATTATCTCAAGTTTTTCATAATTTACCTTGCTTCTTCATTCTACTTTTTTTCTTTTTTGCAATAATGCATTCATCAATTGTTTCAACCAAATCATGAATGAAATGCATGTTAGTAGATAAACAATTTATTCTGAAATACATACAATCCAAATAATGCAGAAAATCCCGATGTTGAAAAAATTATGGAGCCAAATGGGTCTCTATCCGCCGTTAATTGTGTAGTTTTGTAAACCTATGGAGCCAGTAAGAAAAACAGACAATTTTAGAGATAACAATAAGCAAATCAGTCCTTTATCCCAGGCAAAGCTGCCGCCTCAAGCTATAGATATGGAAGAGGCAGTGCTGGGTGCTATGCTCATAGATAAGCGTGGTATCAATGCAGCTATCGAGATTCTAAAAAGCGAATATTTCTACCGTGTAGAGCACCAGCTCATCTATGAAGTGATGGTAGAACTATTCAATGATTCGCAACCCATAGACATACTTACGGTTTCAAACAAGCTCCGCAAAAATGGTGATTTGGAAAAAGTAGGAGGAGACTACTATCTTATTGGTCTCACACAAAAGGTTTCCTCATCTGCACACACAGAATTTCACGCGCGTGTGGTGCAAGAGAAGTATATCTTGCGTCAACTGATTGAGATTTCTGCCAACATCATAGAAAAAGCCTATGATGACACCAGTGACATTTTTGAGTTGCTCAATGAGTCTGAATCTGAGATTTTTCGTATAACAGATGGATCACTCAAGAGTAGTTATGAATCATCCGGTGAATTGGTGCGCCAAGCCATAGAGCATGTAAAGCGCATGAGTGAACAAGAGGGTATGAGTGGAGTGCCAAGCGGATTCACACAAGTGGATAAGGTAACCTCAGGCTGGCAAAATTCAGACCTCATCATCCTGGCAGCAAGACCCGGTATGGGTAAGACGGCTTTTGTACTTTCTATGGCCAAAAACATCACTGTCAATTACAAAATACCTGTGGCTATGTTCTCGCTTGAGATGTCAAGTGTACAGCTTATCACACGTTTGATAGTGAGCGAAACAGGGATTTCTAATGATAAGATGAAAAAAGGAAATCTTACGCCAGCCGAGTGGACACAACTATATGCGAAGGTGAAATCTTTGGAAAATTCACCGCTCTATATAGATGATACGCCGGCACTCAACATATTTGACTTGCGTGCAAAGTGCCGAAGACTTGTTTCTCAGCACGGCGTCAAAATCATTATCATAGACTACTTACAGCTCATGACTACCCGAGAAAAAGGTAGCTCCGGCAATAGAGAACAAGAAATTTCTACCATTTCCAGAAGTTTGAAGGCGATAGCCAAAGAGCTTAATGTACCAGTAATAGCGCTGTCTCAGTTGTCACGTTCTGTAGAGACAAGATCTGCCAGCAAGAGACCAATTTTGTCTGATTTACGTGAATCCGGGGCCATAGAGCAAGATGCAGATATTGTGAGTTTTATTTACAGACCAGAGTATTACAAGCTAGACACATGGGATGATGAACATCAAACCTCAAGTATTGGCCAGGCGGAACTGATCATTGCCAAACACAGAAATGGTGCTCTGGAAAATGTGCGCTTACGATTCATTGCAGAGCAAGCCAAATTTGACAATCTGGATACCTTTGACGGTATGGGTGCCAATATGGAAATACCTAGCGGCATGAATGATGTCTTTGACGATGAGAAAATAGACTACACCGCAGATCCTTCCAAAGCATTTGGTATGGATAGCCAGGATTATCCCTTCACGCCGGATGATGACGATGATGATTTAGGTTTCTAAAAAGCCGGCATGCGACTTAGTTTTTGTTGGAAAATACCATTTTGTAGAAAAGGTATTGCAGTAAATTGATGATTCCTTTTTTGTATTGCAGGGGAAATATTTCACCTGGTCAGGAAGTATATTTTCAGTTTTGTAAGACTTATCAATTGGGATGATTTTTATTTAAGAGGAAAACTTTAATGTAAGATTTTTTGCAGCAACAGATATTTAAATTGCAGGTTGTAGAATCATTCAACTTAATGGAATAGACGCAGGCGAGAATGCTTCGCGAATAGCCTTTACTGTAAATGCAAGATTGGAATACCGCGGCAGGTGGTAGGCGGTTACCCCGCAAGGGTTTTTGGCTTTTGCAAAATGTGAGCGCAAAGGGGTTGTAGTGGCTACGGAAAACCCTTTGCGCCACAATTTTGCAGCCAAAAACCCGCGGAGTAATAGCCGTACACCGACCCTTTTTTGGGCAGTTTTATAATTGTTTGCCTGAAATAATAGCGGTTTTTCACACTAACCATAAAAGGAAGGACTTCTCGGGAATTAGCCCAAAAAAGGGTGCCGCCCAAATCAATAAAAAATAAAGAATTGTACTGCGCGCTACCTTTTGCGGATTAGACGCAGGTAATCTTCTACCACCTCATTGGGTACGGCTATAGCCAAATGATAGTGCTTGAGACGCCATACTTTGCCTTGCTTTTCCAAAACACCGGATGCGCGACACGTGCCCATCCAGGTTTCCAACAATTCGTCAAACCATGCGATATCTCCCTTGTGAGAGAAGTAAATGTTCCTGTCATAGGGCTTGAAATCCCATGCGCTCTCGCGCTCGAAATACTGTGCGCTCCAATTGGCGAGTTGCGGCGCGGTCCAGAGTTCGGTGGCGTCTGTGCCAATGTATATGCCGTCTTGTGTGAAGGTGTTGAAAAATGTGTTTTCATCTGCTTCTGCGGCGGCTTGATGCCAGGCGTTGAGTAATGCGTTTATGCGCTTCTCGTCATGTTCACGGCTTTGCTGCACGCTGCATGAGGCTATTGTGAGCAAGGTGAGGAGCAGAATAATTGTGCGACTCATTGGGTGCTAGTCTTGGTGTTCCAGTTCCTTCCAAAGTAGGTCTTTGAGCTCTTCTAAACCTGTTTGCGCCACGCTGGAAATGAATACTACCGGCACGTTGGTGGGCAATTGTTGGCGAAGTTCTTGTTTGAGTTCAGAGTCGAGCATATCACTTTTGGATATGGCCAAAATTCGGGATTTGTCTAGCAACTCGCTATTGAATTCCTTGAGCTCTGTGAGCAAAATATTGTACTCTTTCTCATAATCTTCTGCATCTGCCGGCACCAAAAATAGGAGTACAGCATTGCGCTCTATGTGGCGCAGGAAGCGGTGACCAATGCCTTTGCCTTCATGGGCACCTTCTATAATACCGGGAATGTCTGCCATGACAAATGAGCGGCTATCACGGTATGGAACTATGCCGAGATTGGGTGTGAGTGTGGTGAAGGCATAATCGCCGATTTTTGGTTTGGCTGCTGTGATGACGGATAGTAGTGTGGACTTGCCTGCATTGGGGAAGCCTACCAGACCAACGTCTGCAAGAACTTTGAGCTCAAAGGTGAATCTGCCTTGACTGCCCTCTTCACCGGGCTGTGAATGGCGTGGTGTCTGATGGGTAGAGCTCTTGAAATGCCAGTTGCCGAGTCCGCCTCGCCCGCCGTGGAGCAATATGGCTTGTTCTTGGTCTTCTAAGATTTCTAGCACGGTGTTGCCTTGCTCATCACGTATCACGGTACCTAGAGGCACTTCTATAAAGGCGTCTGCACCGTTGGCGCCTGTAGATCTTTGTTTGCCACCATTTTGCCCATTGTCTGCATTGACGTGACGTGTGTAGCGTAGGTGAAAGAGTGTCCACAAATTGCTGTTGCCCCGAATGATGATATGGCCTCCACGACCGCCGTCGCCACCGTCCGGGCCGCCTTTGGGTACGTATTTTTCTCTTCTAAGATGGGCTGAGCCTGCGCCTCCTTTACCGCTTTTGAGCTCTATGGTGATGTGATCTATAAAATTGTCCTGCACTGTTGTGTTTTTACTAAATGAATTTTATGTCTTTTACAAATTCTAGTCCAAGTGTTTCGTTGATGAGTTCTCGCATCCTGTTTTTGCCGTAATCTAATTCTTGCACGATGGATGGCGCGCTGATTTGTACGTACAATATTCTCTTGCGCATAAATATCTGCCGGGTGTACTTTTTCATTTGCTCGCTGGTTTGCTGCTCCCAGGCTTCTATGGCCTGGCTTTCCAGTACACGCTCTTGGAAATTATGGTCTTCTATGAAGTAACGTATGGCATCGCCGATGCTTATCTCATTCTTCCGCATAGTGTTGAGTGTTATTTGGATGCATGATTTCTTGTTCTAAATCTATGAGCAGCGAATCGCCTTCTAGCTGCTGCAATAGTGACTCCATACGCTCAGGATGTGTGTCTGAAATGAAGATTTGCCCAAAATGTGAATCATTGACCAATGATATAAGCCTGCTGACTCTATGCTCATCCAATTTGTCAAAAATATCATCTAATAATAAGATAGGGGTTTTGTTTAACAACCGACTTATGAGCTTGTTTTGCGCCAATTTGAGTGCAATGAGAAATGTTTTTTGCTGTCCTTGAGAACCTGTGCTTTTCAAGGCTACTTGATCTAGGGTAAAACGCAGATCGTCTTTATGAATACCTTTTGTGGTGTACTGCAGGATGCGATCTTTGGCTAGGCTTTCTTGCAAATATGTGTCATCTTGGTTGTCATGAAGATGTGATGTGTATTCTATTTCTACAGCATCTGTGCCCTGCGCCAAAAAAGCATATAGTTCTAAAAAAACAGGACGGAACTGCTCATGAAAAGTTTTGCGCTTATTGTGAATTTCCCTGCCGAGTTGGAGCAGTTCATGGTCAAAAATTTCTAATTGTAGAGAGTCGAATGTGCGATTTTGCGCAAAGTATTTGAGTAAGGTGTTACGTTGCTTGAGAACCTTTGTATAGCGCACGAGGTTGTTGAGATAAATGGAATCACTCTGTGAAATGATGCTATCCATAAATTTGCGTCTAACTTCACTGCCTTCTAGAATAAGATCTCTATCATAGGGTGAAATCATGACTACAGGAAACCTGCCAATGTGATCTGCAAGCCTAGTGTACTCTTTTTGGTTGCGACTAAGTGATTTTTTGGAGCCTCTCTTGAGTGTGCATACAATGCTGTCTTCTACACCTTCTGTGATAAACTTGCCCTGTATGCGAAAAAAATCTGATTGTCTGTTGATAGCTTGACTATGTGTAGATTGAT
Source organism: Weeksellaceae bacterium (assembly GCA_030535475.1). Classification (GTDB taxonomy): domain Bacteria; phylum Bacteroidota; class Bacteroidia; order Flavobacteriales; family Weeksellaceae; genus JAUNRT01. Next base: position 21,139 of record JAUNRT010000021.1, read on the forward strand.
AATTGCTGCGAAGGGTACCCAGATAATGCACAGCATCAAGCACATTGGTTTTACCCAAACCATTTTTTCCTACCAAAGCATTGATGTTTGGTGAGAATTGTAGGTGGAGTTCTGGAAAATTTTTGAACTGGTTGAGCTGTATTTCTGCTATATGCATATCAGCAAAAGTACATAATTTGAGGCATTTTATGAAAGAAGCCAATGGCTTGATAGATGTATACTGTAGAATTGTCTCATTCGTTGTTTATTTTGTAAATTTGCAGCCATTCATATTATTTGACATACAATTAGCAGGTATATATTATGTTTCAGAATTTACAGGACAAACTAGATAAAGCATTACATACTCTCAAAGGTCATGGGCAGATCTCAGAGATCAACGTGGCAGAAACCATTAAAGAGATACGCCGCGCTCTGGTAGATGCTGACGTGAGCTATAAAGTAGCCAAAGATTTCACGCATGAGGTGAAGGAAAAAGCCATGGGGCAAGATGTATTGACATCTTTGCAGCCGGGTCAACTTCTTACCAAAATTGTGCATGATGAGATGACCGAATTGATGGGTGGTGACACCAAAGAGCTTTCTTTGCAAGGTAGTCCTGTAATCATATTAATTGCAGGTTTGCAGGGTTCTGGTAAGACAACCTTTTCCGGGAAACTAGCGAATTACTTGAAGAAAAAGAAGCAAAAAAATCCGCTATTAGTAGCGGGTGACGTATATAGACCTGCAGCGATAGACCAGCTAAAAGTATTAGGAGAGCAAGTTGGCGTTCCTGTATTTACCAGCGAAGTGAAAGATCCGGTGGAAATTGCTAAAAATGCATTGGAACACGCCAAGCAGAACAATCACAATGTTGTGATAATAGATACAGCCGGACGATTGGCCATAGATGAGGAAATGATGACAGAAATTCGTAATGTACACCGTGAAGTGCGTCCTACGGAAACTCTGTTTGTTGTGGACTCTATGACAGGTCAAGATGCGGTGAATACAGCCAAAGCCTTCAATGATGTACTAGACTATAATGGTGTAGTACTCACAAAATTGGATGGTGATACAAGAGGTGGTGCAGCCCTAACCATACGTACCGTAGTAGATAAGCCTATAAAATTCATATCTACCGGTGAAAAGATGGAAGCGCTTGATGTGTTTCACCCGAGCCGTATGGCAGACCGTATTCTAGGAATGGGTGACGTGATATCACTTGTTGAAAGAGCCCAAGAGCAATTTGATGAAGAAGAAGCCAAGCGTTTACAGAAGAAAATTGCCAAGAACAAGTTTGACTTTGATGATTTCTTGAAGCAAATCAATCAAATAAAGCGCATGGGTAATATGAAGGATTTGTTAGGCATGATTCCTGGTGCCGGCAAAGCTTTGAAAGATATCGACATAGACGATGACGCTTTCAAGCACATAGAGGCTATTATATATTCCATGACACCGGCTGAGCGCAGCAACCCTAATTTGATCAATGCTTCGCGCAAGCGTAGAATTGCGAAAGGTAGCGGAAGATCTGTACAGGATGTGAATAATCTACTGAACCAATTCTCACAAATGGGTAAAATGATGAAGTTTATGCAAAGCGGTCAAGGAAAACAACTCATGCAGCAAATGGGTAATAAAATGCCCGGCATGAATTAAACTGCAATTTGCAGAAAAAAATATTTTAATCCCTGAAATTGAATCAAATTTCAGGGATTTTTTGTACTTGCTTTTTAGGTTTGTGGTTTTGAGGCTTAAAAAATTTCTACTCTAAGATTAATTATGACTTTGAATGAAAAAGTAAGTTGGAATTTTATTTTAAGACATGAATAATTATTGTTAAGAAATTAATAATCATATAATTACGATTTTTACCTAAGCTATTAATTTAAATTTATGAGTTACAGCTTTTTTGTCACAGAATTTTGATGTAAATAGTTTTTGGCTGAACATGATTGTAAAGAAAACTCAAGTTAGGCGATAAGGAATTTCTAAACAGAAAGTTTCGTACAAATTCGGTAGAAAATTAAGTGATTTGCTTATCTTTAGCCACTTAAACGGCACTATGGATTTGGATTTTAACAAGAGAGAAGATCATAATAAATTGCTTGTAAGTGAATTAAACAACAGGCTACAAACAATAAAATTAGGAGGCGGTGAAAAGCGCATGCAAAAGCATCGTGAAAAAGGAAAAATGACCGCCCGTGAGCGAATAAATTATTTATTGGATAAAGACAAGGATAGTGTAGAAATAGGTTCGCATGCCGGATATGAAATGTATGAGGAACACGGTGGCTGCCCTGCTGGTGGAGTGGTAGTGAAATTGGGCTATATAGCAGGCAGATTATGTGTGGTTGTAGCCAATGACGCCACAGTGAAAGCAGGAGCATGGTTTCCTATTACCGGCAAAAAAAATCTACGTGCGCAGGAAATTGCCATGGAAAACCAATTGCCCATCATTTATTTGGTAGATAGCGCTGGAGTTTACCTGCCTATGCAAGATGAAATATTTCCAGACAAAGAGCATTTTGGTCGCATATTCCGAAACAATGCAGTAATGAGCTCGAAAGGCATTACTCAGATAGCCGCTATCATGGGTAGCTGTGTGGCAGGAGGGGCTTATTTGCCAATCATGAGCGATGAAGCTATGATTGTTGAAGAAACAGGTACAATTTTCCTCGCGGGACCTTATTTAGTAAAAGCAGCCATAGGCGAGGAGGTAGATGCCCAAACTCTGGGTGGAGCCACTACCCAAACAGACATTTCGGGTGTTACGGATTATAAAGCGAAGAATGACAAAGACGCGCTGGATAGAATACGCTCCATTGTAGGAAAAATAGGGGCACCCGAAAAAGCAGGATTTAATCGAATCAAAGCAATTGCTCCCGAGTATGATGCAAGTAATATGTTTGGAATGTTGCCTGCGAGCAGAGCGGAGCAGTATGATATGTATGAGATCATAAAAAGCATAATTGATGCCGGCGAGTGGGATGAATGGAAATCCGGGTACGGACAAAGCTTAATCTGCGGATATGCCCGAATAGACGGCTGGGCTGTGGGTATTGTTGCCAACCAAAGAAAAATAGTAAAAACCAAAAAAGGAGAAATGCAATTTGGGGGCGTTATCTACTCAGACTCTGCAGACAAAGCAACTCGATTCATCGCTAATTGCAACCAGAAAAAAATCCCATTGGTATTTCTCACAGATGTTACAGGATTTATGGTCGGTTCCAAGTCTGAACATGGCGGCATAATAAAAGATGGAGCCAAAATGGTGAATGCCGTTTCTAATTCAGTGGTACCGAAATTCACTATTATAATTGGTAACAGTTATGGAGCAGGAAACTATGCCATGTGTGGAAAGGCATATGACCCAAGACTTATAGTGGCTTGGCCAAGTGCCAAAATAGCGGTGATGGGAGGTGAGCAAGCTGCAAAAGTGCTTTTGCAGATACAAGAAGCTTCTGCCAAGACACCATTAAGCACTGAAGAAAAAGACAAGTTGTTAGCAGAAATTACAGAAAAATACAACAGACAAACCACACCAGAATATGCTGCTGCGAGGCTTTGGGTAGATGAAATTATTAACCCAACTGCCACGCGTACATGGATAAGCATGGGAATTGAAGCGGCAAATCATTCGCCTATTACCCAATCATACAATCCGGGAGTGATTCAAGTATAGCGCATGTCTCTTAGAAATTCTTGGAATTTGGGTTCCGCTTATCCCGTGAGTGCATTTATCTTGCTGCACTTTGTGTTGCGGTTGGTTGTTGCACAATTTTCGAATTTGGGTGTAGACGAGGTATATTATACGCTATATGCTGAGCATTTGGATTGGGCATATTTTGACCATCCACCAATGGTTGGTTGGTTGATTTGGCTCACGACGGCCGGAGGTTTTCTAGACACAGATTTGTTTTTGCGCTTATCTGCATTGATTACGGGTAGTATCAATCTATTTTTGCTATATGCTATTGGTCGCAGGCTACATTCTGACTTATGTGGTTGGTTGGCAGTTGTTTTTGGAGCTGCATCTTTTTATACGGCTATAATATCCGGTGTTTTTATTTTGCCGGATACTCCGCTAACAACAGGCTGGCTAGCAGGTTTATACTTTTTTGTACGATATAATCAATCTCATGGAAATAAGTGGTTGCTATGGATGGGAATCGCAATCGGATTTGCAATGCTGTCAAAATACATTGCTGTATTTGCTTGGGGCGGAGCAGGTTTATATTGGTTGTTTAAGGATGTGAAAGTTTTGAAAAATCCTTTCTTGTGGGGATCAATCGGGATAAGCGCAGTCATGTTTTTACCTGTGTTTTTATGGAATTTGAATTCAGAATATAGCGGACTCAATTATCATGCGGATAGAGTAGGAGGTAGTATTTGGCCAAGTTTGAGACACTTTTTTCCTAATTTCTTTGGACAGATTTTTTACAACAATCCAGTAAATGTTGTCCTAATAGTGATAGCAATTTTTTCCTTGTTCAGAAGTCCACTTTGGTTTAAGAACTCAAGATTTTTTGCTTTGCTTTGTTGGGGTTTGCCTTTGGTATTTATCACTCTAATTATGGCATTGTACAATCAAACTTTGCCGCATTGGAGTGGTCCAGCCTACTATTCGCTTTTGCTATTGGCAATCATTTATTTTATAGAAAAAAAGCCGGTGAAATGGCTGAGAAAAGCTGCGGTGGCAAGTACTGTCCTATACATGTTGGTGATTTTTATTGGCTTACTGCAGATAAATTATGCAATTTTACCTCTATCTACCACACAGGAACCTACGCAATTGGGTAAGACCGACTTCACGTCAGATCTTAGCGCATGGTCACAAGCTTACAAAACCACTGATGAAAACTTAACGCCTAACATACCGATTATTACTGCTAAATGGTTTCCAGCAGCGCACATCCAACGATATGTAGCAAAAGAAAATCCTGTATACGTGTATGGTGAGCGCAATGATCAGCATCACTATTTGGTGATACATCAAGAGCAACCTCCAATTCTTGCCGGTCAAGATGCCTATTACATTACGACTTCGCAATACTATCGTGAGCCGCCTCAAGATTTAGTTATGCAATTTGAATCTATGAGTGAAAGCCAAATTATACCTCTTACCAGAAACCAAATTGTACGAAACAACCTCTTTGTCTGGCAACTGCATAAGGCAAAAGCCAATGTAAGTATGCATCCATAATTCAAAAAAAATACCGCTGAATAGCGGTATTTTTTTGTTTGTAAATTATTTTTTGAAAATAATTATTCTGCTCTGCGAATAGTTGTATTCGTATTCAAATCTTCAATGGTCTTACCCATCTCTTCGATAAGTGCTTGATACTCTGCATCAGTGATTTCTTGATTGGCATATCTCTCACCCAATTCTGTGCGGTGCTTAACCATCATATCATTGCGCAAATTGTTGTCTATCTGTCTTCCGTCATTGATGTTTTTGATCATTGATGAATACTCGGTATTCGGAAATCTCTTCAAATACGCTTCTGTTGCCGGATACTGACCTACACGTGCTCTTTGCATCTCTACACCCACATTACCCGATTGAGTTGGTACAGGTTGCGTTTGCATCTGTTTGGTTTGCATTTGAGGAGTAGTCTGCAGTGGCTGTTGAGACACGGCATCTGATTTTTGAATTGGCGGAGTTGTCTTAGTAGGGACAGGTGCATTTTGTGCGGAAACAACAGAAACACCTGCTACTAAACAAGCCGTCATTATAATCTTAGTGAAATTTTTCATAATAAATATTTTTTCGTTTTAAAGGTATTAAAAATTTTACAATAACGATACCACTAATCTATTTTTAGGAAACTTTAATGTTTTTTTAGTATTCAAATGTTAAATGCTTTACAAGCGTGAAAACTAAATATTGGCTAAGTTAGTTCATTGTTTTTCTAGCTTTAATTATCTTAAGAAACACTAAAATTAGGTGAATTTCAATTTCAAATCAAACTCAATTTGCTACAAAAACAAAAACTAAATATTCTCCAAAAAAATAGTGTAATTTTTCCTGAAATATACCTTATATTCGCACCCATGATCAACAAAAAAAGAAATAGTTTTTTACAAAAATGAGTGGTACTGTCAAGTTCTATCATCCGGATGAAACTCTGGTTTACAATATAGAACAATGCTTTTGCAAGGTGGTTTATTTGAAGAAACAAACCTGTCTGGTATTAGAAATCATCAGTTCAGAAGATTTGGATCATTGTGAGGAAGATTCACTACAAAACGAATTTCCGCAGATCATCATGAATATTGATGATTTTCCAATAAACTTGCAAACAAAGGATGAGCTCATCGATTCCCAAATCAGCATAGTCCAAGGCACTGCTGAGATACAGGATGAAGAAGGTGAAGACATTGAAGTTTTCTACACAAATCTTGAGGTGGTAGAAGATGATTTTGAGTTGAACAACAACGAGCTCAACTTCTCTAAAAGCAAAAATGGTCATCTAAGCGTAGTATGGACGGGAGAAGTAGAAGATTTTATCACGAAATCTGAGGACAAAATACCCTTTAAAGTGAAGTGCATCTTCGTGAATAAGAAAATCGAGATTGTAGATTAGATTATTTTGACGTTTTGAGCGTGGAAGTAAGGCTATTGATCGAGCAGAGTAATTATAGAGCGATTTAAAGCTGCATTCCAACATATAGAAAACAATAATTAGGCTATTCTTAAAAGCTAAGTGCCAAATATTTTCTTGAAATCCATCGAAAGGTTTTCAGCGATGCGAGATGTCGCATTTGAATAAAAACTTACTTAAAATTCTATTCAGTGTAGCCAATTGGCCTATGGTGTTGGTTGCGTGAGGTGGTTGGTTTAAATCCACACTACAGTAAAAAGCTAAACGAAATTTATTCAACGCGGCTAAAAGTGAAATAATTCTATAAATATTCTTTTAAGGCTTTCAATGAAGCGAAATGTCCCATTTTTTATAAAAGATACTCAACTAGCTATTCAACAGAGTTTATGGGCCTGTGGTGTTGGCCGCGGCAGGTGGTAGGCGGCTACCCCGCAAGGTTGTATGCCTATTGTGAAACGCCAGAGCAGGGTTGAGAGATTAACGAAAACCTGCTATGGCGATTGAACAAAGGCATACAACCGCGGAGTAATAGCCGTACACCGACCCTTTTTTGGCTTTATATTCAACGTAAGATTTTGCAAAAGGCGGTTTTTTATATGAATTGAGCGGAAATATAGATTTGGACGGTTTTGCCAAAAAAGGGTGCCGCCCAAATCAAAAAAAAAAATGATTTGTGATATGATGCTTAATAATAGTGTGAATGGTCTAATTATTTGCTAGAATTTGCTATTTGCAAGGCATGAAAAAAGCTGCTTCCACTGGGTGAAAGCAGCTTATATTATAGTCTAAATTTCAAGTTTTATGAACTGGCAGACTCGTCTGCTGTTCTGTGCTTGACCTCTATATTAATACCGTCCTTCGCCTCATTGAGTTGTAGGAGTAGAGTGTCACCCTCTTGAATCTCTGAGTTGATGATCTCCTCAGCCATTGGATCTTCAATGAATTTTTGGATGGCACGCTTGAGTGGTCTTGCGCCGTAATCTTTGTCATAGCCTTTCTCTGCAATGAAGGTTTTGGCTTCATCTGTAAGCTCGAGTTTGTAACCGATGGCTTCCAAACGCTTGAATAGCTTGTTGAGCTCTATGTCTATGATGCGGATGATGTCCTCTTTCTCAAGTGCGTTGAAAATGATCACGTCATCTATACGGTTCAAAAATTCCGGTGCGAAAGTCTTTTTGAGCGCATTTTCAATGGTGCTCTTGGCTCTCTCACCGCTAGAATCTACCTTGGCACTTGTACCAAAGCCTACGCCATCTCCAAAATCCTTTAACTGGCGCGTACCAATGTTGGATGTAAGCACTATGATTGTGTTGCGGAAATCTATCTTTCTACCCAAGCTATCTGTGACATGGCCGTCATCCAGAATTTGCAGTAATATGTTGAAAACATCCGGGTGGGCTTTTTCAATTTCGTCTAACAAAACCACTGAATATGGACTTCTGCGCACTGCCTCTGTGAGTTGTCCGCCCTCTTCATAACCCACGTAGCCCGGAGGTGCTCCTATCAAGCGTGAAACGGCAAACTTCTCCATGTATTCACTCATGTCTATTCTTATGAGTGCGTCTTCAGAGTCAAACAAATCTTTGGCGAGTACCTTTGCTAGTTGGGTTTTACCAACACCAGTAGTACCTAAGAAAATGAATGAACCAATAGGTCTGTTTGGATCTTTCAATCCTGCGCGATTTCGTTGAATGGCTTTAACCACCTTGTCAACCGCATCATCCTGACCTATGAGTTTGCGCTTCATCTCAGCAGCCATGTTGGCAAGTTTTTTCATTTCGCCTTCTGCCACTCGTTGAACAGGTACGCCACTCATCATTGAAACTACTTCTGCCACATTGTCTTCTGTAACGGTTTCTCTATGTGAGTCGGTATCTGACTGCCACTGGTTTTGAGCTTCTTCAAGAGCGTTTTCGAGGTTGCGCTCTTTGTCACGTAGCCTAGCAGCTTCTTCATATTTCTGACCTTTTACTGCTTGATTCTTCTCGACTTTCAAAGACTCCAGTTGCGCCTCAATGTCTATGATGTTCTGAGGCACTTTGATGTTTTTGATATGCACTCTAGAGCCTGCTTCATCTAGCGCATCTATGGCTTTGTCCGGTAAAAATCTGTCTGTGATATATCTAGCTGTGAGATTTACACAAGCCGCAATAGCTTCATCTGTATATTCTACGTTGTGGTGATCTTCATATTTATCCTTGATTTGATGCAAAATCTGCAAGGTTTCTTCCGGCGAGGTAGGTTCTACCATCACTTTCTGGAAACGTCTTTCAAGGGCTCCATCTTTCTCTATATATTGTCGGTACTCATCTAAAGTTGTAGCTCCAATACATTGAATTTCTCCACGAGCCAAAGCAGGTTTGAACATATTGCTGGCATCCAAAGAGCCAGTAGCACCACCTGCGCCTACTATTGTATGAAGCTCGTCAATGAATAGTATGATGTCATCATTCTTTTCAAGTTCATTCATGATAGCTTTCATGCGTTCCTCAAATTGTCCACGGTATTTGGTGCCTGCAACCAATCCGGCCAAATCAAGTGTAATCACACGCTTGTTGTACAACACACGAGAAACTTTTCTCTGAATAATGCGCAAGGCCAAACCTTCAGCAATTGCAGATTTACCAACACCTGGTTCACCAATCAATAGCGGATTGTTTTTCTTTCTGCGGCTCAAAATCTGCGATACACGCTCTATTTCTTTCTCTCTACCTACTACAGGATCTAATTTGCCGGTATTGGCAAGGTCTGTAAGGTCTCTACCAAAGTTGTCCAAAACCGGAGTTTTAGATTTTGGCGCAGTACCTGATCCTTTTCCTTGTTCAAAACTGCCTCTTCCGGATTTTGGTCCTTCATCTTGGAAAGAGGATTCGGCTGTAGGTGATTCTGTTATATCTTCCTGAAACTGGAATTTGAATTCCTTTTTTAATGAATCATAATCTATATCATACTTATTGATGAGTTGTGTTATAGGATCTGATTCGTTACGCAATATGCACAACAATAGATGTGCAGTATTCACTACAGGACTCTGGAAAAGCTTAGCTTCCAAAAATGTAGTTTTCAAGGCTCTTTCTGCTTGTTTTGTAAGTTGTAAATTGCGCGGAGTAGCATCTGCATCCGGCACCGGAGGCACAATGTTCTCTATCATTTGTCGCAATTCACCCATGTCTACCTGCAATGACTTGAGCAATTGAACCGCTTTACCATCGCCCTGACGTATCATACCAAGCATCAAATGCTCAGTACCGATGTTGTCATGACCCATGCGAAGTGCTTCCTCTTTACTGTAAGCAATCACATCTTTTACTTTTTGTGAAAAATTATCGTTCATATCTCAAGTTCTCTCTTTTTGTGAGATTATTTGCATATTTAGTGCCATATTCATAGCAAATATCTCGGTGTGCATGCAAGTTATAAAAAAATATACCGTCCACACGGAATTCGAAAAAGAGCTATACTGTTTTTATCAACAATAGATTAGCAGAAATAGGAGTGTTTGAATACTATTCAGTAAACATATCTTTCCTTTCAAATTGTTAACTATCAGAAGTTTATGTTATTAGTTGCAATATCCTAAAGATTATATTGTATCGGTTGATAACTCATTTCTGCCTTCCCAGATTTATATGTTACTTGAGTGATAGAAGTGGTTTTCACCAATGGATGCATAGGATCAAACTTCCATAAAAGCTCTCGATGTTTTTCTGCCATTTTGTCAGCAGTGATGGGTTTTGAAAGGTTTTGTTGAAGTACACTTTTGTGCATTTCTTTTTCTTTTGTTGAATAAAGCGTAGAAGAAGACAATACAAGTCTTGAGTCTTCAACAGTTTCTAAATCCTTCTGCTCACCATCCCAACGCAGGATATGCACTTTTAGGGGATTATGTGATACAATAAGCTGAGTAAAAGGCTGCATGCCAATGGCCTCCAACTTTGAAAAATATTCATCTACACTACTATGTTTCAAAAGTTCCATCGGTAGCGTACCTCGACTTTTGGTGTAAGGCGGCTGGTAAACATGTACTTCACGTGCTCCATTGAGCATACAAGTGGTAAATTGGTCAGAGGTAAGAATCCACGTACCATTTGCCAAAAGATCTAAGGGGAATTCTGCTTGATGATTGTTTATCAATTTATGGTGAGTGAAGTTAGAAGAAGGCCTTTGATAATCTTCATCACGATTGTGGGTGAGCAGAAAGCAAGAACTGTAGTCTGTGTATAAAGAAACGATGCACATGGTCGCCAAAAATATTGATATTTTGGCTGTTGAACAAAATGGCATATTTGAGTGTTTGTTGTAATTAGGTGATTAGCAATATACAGAAGAAAATGAGTTCTTTTCCATGTTGTTCAAATTGTTTACAATTCATGGATTTTATGATAGGTGGATTCAAGTTATAAATGCAAGTTTCCCTCTATTAGTAATTAGTTGTAA
>JAUNRT010000105.1 GCA_030535475.1 Weeksellaceae bacterium
CCTATAGAAGTCCATGGAAAAATCTCAAAGTATAACACCATTATTTCAATCGCATCCCTCTGGATAATTCTCAAAAGGTTGTTTCAGCAATACAAACCGCAAAAAAAAAGAGCCCATTTGACTTACGGTAAATGGGCTTAAGCTTTATGCATTCGGCAAAGCTAAAATTAGACTACCTATGCAATTTAAAGAGATAAAAAATTTACTCTACATGTATCGTAAAAGAAGTATTACTATCTGCAGAACCACCATCTTTCACATTGGCAGTAATAACATATTTGCCAGGTTGTAGCATAGCAGATCCTCGTGAAGAAGTTTCGGCTACTACTTGTTGGCCTTGCGCGTCAGATACTATATATGTTACATCCGGGTTAGATGACTCCAATCGGAAATTATAAGTGTCTGCATTTTGTACTTCAAAATTGTAAGTTTGTGTTTCTTGGCTCGCAAAAGATCCATTAAAACGAAATTTTCTCAATTCCATGGTAGATTGAGATTCAAGATCATAATTTCCGTCTTCCAAGCCCGTGCTACCTTGAAATTGTTCTGGCTCTGCACCTCCAAGAATTTGCTGTGAAGTGTGATCTGCAGGTTCTGTATGTTCCGCTCGTCTATCGCAACTAGTAAACACAAAACCGATACTCAAAACAGCAAGCAATGTTGTTTTTTTGATATTCATAATGATTGTTTTAAATTCTATTTCAAAAATAGTGCTAAATTTTTAACAACTACCGTTTCAAATCCCTATCACATGCTTTATTTCCTGTAAATTTGCCCCACATTATGCAAGAAATTTCCAAACTCATAGAGCTCCTTACCATGGAGCAGAAAGATCAGTGGACATTCATAGGTACAAGTGAGCCAATTGGCAGTGCACATGTTTTTGGTGGCCAAGTTTTAGCCCAGGGACTTTATGCCATGAGCAGTACAGTACCGGAAGATAGATATTGTAATTCTTTACACAGCTATTTCATTTTACCGGGTGATTTGCATCAGCCCATTCATTTTGAAGTGGAAAACATACGGGATGGTGGCAGTTTCTCTACACGTAGAGTGTTGGCAAAACAGCAAGACAAAACCATCTTTCTCATGTCGGCCTCATTTCAAGGAAGAGAAGACGGGTACAGGCATCAAATCCCAATGCCTCAAGTGCCACCACCAGAAGAACTTTATAGCTGGGATGATATGTATCGTGAGCTCAAAGGATTTCTGCCAAAAAATTTCGAACAATTTCTAGCTGTTGAAAGACCTGTCTCTTTCAAGCCTACAATTATCAACAATCCTATGGAGCGGAAAAAGCTGGAACCCGTGCAGCAAGTTTGGTTCAAGGTTAAAGGGCAATTTGAGCAAGAGCCACATCTCAACCGTTCTATCTTGGCATATATTTCAGACTACAACATTCTCACAACAGCATTACATCCACATGCAGATACAGCCCATTTTGCCAACACTCAGGTGGCTACCATAGATCATTCCATGTGGTTTTATGGTCAAGCAGAACTTTCAGATTGGTTGCTATACTCCATAGATTCACCCGTCACTGGAGGTGCAAGAGGATTTACTCGAGGGCATATTTTCAATAGATCAGGACAATTAGTTGCATCTGTAGCACAAGAAGGTTTGATAAGGCCACTCAATAAGTAGGCACAGAAATTGAATGCTTTTTTAGCAAAAAAATCTTCTATGAGCACAAGAGTTTTCACTCAAGGTGTAGTTGCCTTGTTGGCACTCATCACTATTCTCATTTCATGCCAGAAAGAAGAGTTAAACCACGTCACATTAAGTGGTGCTATCACCAATGCTCCACCAGATTTAGACAGCGTTTATGTATTTGTACCGGAAGGCTTTCAACGCGGAATACCCGTGATGATAGATGGCAGTTTTAGTGATACCCTTACAGTATCTGAAGGCATGTATATGATTCAGATAGACGACATCATAGCAGATATTTACCTTAAAAACGGTGACAAGCTTCACATGCAAACAGATTATGCAGATGAAATGGCCCCCGTAAAATTCTCTGGGCAAGGCAGCTCTGTAGAGTATAGTAATATATTAGAGGAATTCAATCAAATCTTTTTAAGCATCTACAGTTCAGAATTTGGGTCTGTCACAGATAGTAACATTGCCACACTGCAGCACAAAATCACAGAAGATTACAACGCATTGAAACGCAAAAACCGAAACGCCAGAAGCATGTTATGGCGTGAACTAGATAGGAAGTTCAATGACAACTTGCATGGGTTGCAAAATCTTATGGTTTCACGTACATATACAGACAGCTTGCGCGGAACCAACATGCCGCAATACCAATTCCTGGCATTAGAAGGCACAAATATCAATTCGCAGAATTGGCAAGGCAAATACGTATATATAGATGTTTGGGCGCAGTGGTGTGCACCTTGCATCAAAGAATTGCCGGCTCTCAAGCAACTCTCAGAACAGTATGCAGATAAAAATATTGAATTTGTAAGTCTATCGCTCGACTTGGAAAAAGACATTGACAAATGGAAAGAAGCTGTACAAAAACATCAAATGACATGGCAACAAGCACGGGTACCGCAAGCCTGGGATTCTGAGTTTGTAAATCATTTTCAGATCAACGGCATCCCAAGAGTAATCATACTCGACCCTATGGGAGGTATCATACATGCAGATGGTCCAAGACCCACAGATGCCGAAACGCAGAATTTACTCAATTCTATATTGTAAAGAATAATTTTGTTCAGCCGGTATACAACGAGCAAAGAAAATTGATCAATCGTCATCCAGGATAAAACCACAACGGTGACAAAAAACCGACTCCGGTAGGTGATGTTCCTCACTACAAGCTTTACACACCTGTGTTTGTTGCTTTTTCCGTCTGCTAAATTTTGTCATTTCAGCAGTTACAATCCCAGTTGGGATGGCAATAATGGAGTAACCAAGAATCATAATCACAGAAGCCAGTACTTTTCCCATTCCCGTCACCGGAGATATGTCGCCATACCCCACAGTAGTTATAGTAACCACACACCAATAAATACTTACAGGTATATTGTCAAATTTGCTATTAGGTGTGCCGCCTTCCAGCAAATACATCAATGTACCAATGATAGTGGTGACAAGTAATAAAAAGAATAAAAAATAAGAAATCCTGCGCCAACTCGCTCGCAGTGAGTACGCTAAGAGATTGCGTTCATCTATAAATCGTACAAGCTTAAACAGCCTAAATACGCGCAACAAACGCATGATTCTCAAAATCATGAAATAGTGAGAGCCCGCTACGAAGATTTCTAAGTAGGTGGGGAGCACTGCCAAAAGATCTATTACACCATAAAAACTCTTAGCATACTGCCATGGCTTGTGTACAGCATATAATCGCAAAGCATATTCTATGGAAAATAGAATGGTAAGAATCCATTCCATAATCACCAGTGCCTTATGATATTTCATATCAATGCTCGGAACAGACTCCAGCATAAGCACAGCAATACTCAGCAAAATAGCTACTAGGAGTGAGATGTCAAAAAATCGTCCCCAGAAGGTGTCCGCTTCAAAGATTATGTTGTGTATCTGATCTTGATACGGTTTGGATTTTATAATCCCATTATCGGGATTTTTCATAACGCATAAATCATTTGCCGTATCAAAGGAACAAAAAAATATCTGTTTTTTGCAAATACTCGTGTTAAATGATTTATTTCTTCAAATCTTCCACATTCAACTTGAAAAAAACTTAAAATAATCACCCAAATCCTAGCTTGGTTCAATATTTGTTGTTCCTATCCGAAAGTAGTAAAAAATATAATTATGAAGAACGCCGTATTGTTATTCGGAGTAGCTGGTCTTATGATGACCGGTTGTGTAAGCCAAAAAAAGTATGATGCATTGCAATCTGAATTTGACACTGCAATGGCCGCTCAGAGAGATTGCCAAAATCAATTGACACGTTGTAACAGTGATGTAGCTCGATTGGAAGCACAATTAGATGGTGTGAGAAATATGAGCACCAGCGATAGAGAAAGTGTAAGATCTTTGCAAAACGCACTCGATCAGTGTCTAAGCGCACAATCATCTGGTAATGTAAACATCACTCGACTCATTGAGCAAATAGATGCTTCAAACAGATATATCAAGCAATTGGTTGCTTCTCGTAACAAGAGCGACTCACTCAATATGGTTCTTACCAACAACCTTACTAGATCGCTTTCTAGAGAAGAAATGAGAGATATAGACGTTCAAGTACAAAAAGGTGTAGTATTTATATCACTTTCAGATAATATGCTTTACCAATCAGGTAGCTATGAAATCAGCTCACAAGCCAACGAAACTTTGGCCAAAATTGCCAAAATCATCAAAGATTACCCAACTTATGACGTACTTGTAGAAGGTAATACAGACAATGTACCTATCTCACGTACCAACATACGCAACAACTGGGATTTGAGTGCTCTTCGTGCATCAAGCGTAGTTCAAGCTTTACAAAACAACCATGGCGTAGATCCTAAGCGCATGACTGCAGGTGGTAGGGGACAATACAACACTGTTGCCAGCAATGACACATCGGATGGTAGAAACAAGAATAGAAGAACAGAAATCATCATCTTGCCAAACCTCGATCAATTCATGGAACTTATTGGTCAAGCACCGGAAACCAACTAAATCATTAACACATATATATGGAAAAGCTGCGCATGACGCAGCTTTTTTTTTATACTTAATTTTCTCAACTTATTTTAGACCAACTAACGCCCGCCTTATGATAGCGATTAAAGAATTTTAGGATAGGTGCATTCTCGGGCTTAGAAAGTTTTGGGTCGTCGGCAAGTAATGCATCAGCAATTTTTCCTGCTTGTAAAAACAGCTCCTTATCTTGCTGCAAGTCTGCGATTTTAAAGTCTAGCATACCACTCTGTTGCGTACCAAGCACATCACCCGCGCCTCGTATTTCTAAATCTACCTCTGCAATGTGAAAACCATCTGTAGATTCTACCATAGTTTTCACCCTTTTATACGCCACTTCATTGATGTAGTCCGGCGTCATGAGTACACAGTAACTTTGCTCAGCACCACGTCCTACGCGTCCGCGCAATTGGTGCAACTGAGACAGGCCAAATTTTTCAGCATTCTCTATTACCATCACAGAGGCATTTGGCACGTTCACGCCAACTTCTATCACAGTTGTTCCCACCAAAATCTGAGTAATACCACTGGCAAATTTCTTCATTTCTGCATCTTTATCTGCAGGTTTCATGCGGCCATGTACCACGCTCACCTCATACTTTGGTCTAGGAAATTCCCGCAATAGCATCTCATACCCGTCCATCAAATTGGCATAGTCCAATTTCTCAGACTCCTCTATCAATGGATACACAATATATACCTGTCTGCCTTCAGTAATCTCTTTTCTCATAAAGCCTAAAACCTCCAGCCTATTAGATTCCTTTTTGTGGTAAGTGGCAATAGGTTTGCGTCCTGCAGGCAACTCATCTATCACAGAGCTATCCAAATCATTGTATAGGGTCATGGCTAATGTGCGCGGAATAGGCGTGGCTGTCATCACCAGCACATGCGGCACCCAATCAGCCTTTTGCCAAAGTTTGGCCCGTTGTGCCACACCAAATTTATGCTGTTCATCAATTATTACCAATCCCAAGCGCTCTAGCTGCACAGATTTCTCTATGAGTGCGTGCGTACCTATGACAATATGCACCTCACCATTTTGCAAGCCTTCATGCAGAAACCTCCTTTCCTGCGCGCTGCTAGACCCGGTGAGTAGACCTATATTAATTCCAATCTTATCTGCTTCAGCCTTCAAACTGGCGTAGTGTTGCTGCGCAAGAATTTCTGTTGGCGCCATCAACATAGATTGAAATCCATTGTCCACCGCCAAAAGCATGCACAAAAATGCTACTATAGTTTTGCCGCTTCCTACATCACCCTGCAACAGTCTGTTCATCTGCACATCTCTACCCAAATCTTGACGTATCTCACGAATCACCCTTTTTTGCGCACCCGTAAGGTCAAACTCCAAGTGCTCATTATAGTAGTCCATAAAATAGCTGCCCACCTCTTTAAAAGCTCTGGAATGCAACCCATGACTATTGAGCAACTTTTGCTGATGCAGAGAAAGTCTTAAAAAAAACAGTTCATTGAACTTGAGCCTGCGCTGTGCCGCATGCAGTTCCTCCTGATTTTTGGGAAAATGTATTATTCGTAGCGCCTCGGCATATGATATCATCCCCAATTCATGCCTTATACTTTCGCTCAAATTCTCCTCCATATAAGGTGCATAGCGCACTAGAGCATCCTGCATTATCCTTTGCCAAAACCGGGCATTAAAACCTCTTTTCACCAACTTTTCCGTAGAAGAATACACCGGCATCAGTCCGCTTGCACTCTGCTCATCTTCTATAATTTCTGGATGTGAGATGGAGTAGGAGCGATTAAAAAGCGTAGGTTTACCAAAAATGTGTACCTCTTTCCCGCTCAGCTCTCCCAGTTTCTGCAACTGCCATTGTGTGAGCTTGAACCATACCAAGTCTATGTGCCCAGTAGTATCTCGCAAGCGCGAAGCCCATCGCTTTTTCTTTCCTGCACCTGTTTCTACCAAAGGCTGCAACACACCTTTCAGCATGATTTCCGTGCCGGTATTCTGTATTTCCGCTACTGCATACGTTCTAGACCTGTCCACATAGCGAAACGGGAAATGCTGCACCAAATCCCCCACCGTTTTTATCCCCAGATCGGCTGCGAGTAGCTTCGCTTTCTCTGCACCCAAACCATTTATATCTGTTACCGGTTGCACCATTCACCCCAAAATTAGCCCTCTGGCAGCCTGTTTACATCCTCTATTTCCTGCTTGAGTTCATGTATTTTTCCTTCACAAAACTCTATCAATTGCGGGAAAAACTGCAAAAAATCCTGATGCAGTTTCTTCTCATTTTTATACAAAGCTTTGGAAGCCTCATGCATTCGATTCTCAAACTTAGTTTTCAAGCTCAGATTTCGCAGCGTCAGCTCAACACCCTCCATAGTAGAGTAGCGATCAAACCAATCTTGCGAAATCAAAAACTGCGTCAAAAACTTCAATTTTGGTGGAAAATTGGGCATTTCTGCCTCAAAAAACGCATATCTATCCCGCTTAAACTCCTCAAAAGGTTGCGTAGAAAATTTTGACCAATCTTTTATCAGAAAAAAATCGTAGAAAATGTCAATCAATATACCGGAAAATTTGCCATAATCACTGCGTATTAGAGACACACTACGCCGCGTCACAGGGTGTGCATCTGTGTAGCTGTCTATATAGCGGTGCAGTAGAATCCCGCGTTGCACCTCAGGTGCATACTCCAGATATTTCTTCCCTTTCACCACTTCACCAAGGTGATTGCCCAGCTGTAAGCCGGCGTCATCAAAAGATAAATATTGGTGTGCAACAAAATTCATAGAGTCTGGCTAAATTATGGAAAAATACTATGATTCAGAAATAAAACATGCAGCACATCTTCAAGTATTCTTGCTATGGCTGTGCTAATTTTTTTTATTTGGGCGGTCCCCAAAATCCTAAATTTTAGTTTTTTATAAGGTAGGATTTTGGGTCGGGCTATACGCTTGTAGTCCGCAGCCACAAATCCGCAGTCAGTGCCATAGAAGGATTTTCTTTCCTTCATTCAAATCTTCTATGGCACTTCCTGCAAGGGATTTGTGGTTCTGCGTACTACCGCTGCTATCCCTACCGCGTTTTGTTGGGTGCTGAACTCCAAAACATGGGTGGGCTTTGCAGTGTAGAAGGTAAGATGAGATGTGAACAATATACTTGTACAGATATACTGCAATAATTTTTATAAATATGAATTTGCCTTTGTGGCGTAGCCACAAAGACAAAATATACCTTAAACCAATATATACAAACCTCTAATTAACGCAAGTTTGGAAAACAAAACCC
>JAUNRT010000106.1 GCA_030535475.1 Weeksellaceae bacterium
AAATTTTTGAAATTGTTGAAAAAGAGGGAAAAGCAAATTGCGCAACGGTCTTAAAATGGCCTTTGCAGCGCTGGCCTAGCCCCGATGCGAGCGGAAATCCTTGCAAAATCCACAGCCTTGGCAGCTGCCAGGGTTTTGGGTACTGGAGCGATAGCGGACGTGCCCAAAACTCGGCAGATGCGGCTGTGGGTGAGCAAGATTGCAGCGGGCAGCGGGAAATAGCTCCTTATAAAATTCTCATCTATTTTTGATGTAATCTGATGCTTGGAGCTACGCTCTCTGTGGCGTGTTGGTCTGATGAATTGATTATTTGGATTTCATGGATTTGCTTCCGAGCTGTATCATCCAGCGCTTAGAAGTTTGCTCCATAAGATCTCAAGTAATTATGTTATTCTCTGCAAATTCACCTAATGTGAATGCGTGCGATTATAACGTTGTGATTAGCGGAAAAGAACCAACTGAGAAGACTTTATACCATCTACAAAATGCACCACATCCGGTTCTATAAGTACATAATTGCCGGGTAGCAATCGTACATTTCTACCATCAGGTTCACCATAGTGCACCTCACCTTCCACACACAGTAAGAGGGCTGGCACGGGAGATGTATGCTCCTTGAGTCTTTCACCGGCCAAAATTTGAAGAGATGTAGCAGTATTATTTGTTGCTTTAAAAAGTTGCTGAGCAGACACAGCTTTGTCTGAAGCATGCTTGTCCGCCAATTTCAAATCAGAAATATTCATATGATTATAGTTTTTCACGGGGGTACAAAAACTTAGCATACCGGCCCCTAATACCAGCAGCACCCAATTGTATATAAACCGTAATTTCATAACACAAATATATAAATATTTTCAGACACAAACATCTTTTTATATTTCTCATAATAGAAAAGCCGGGCTGCGCCCGGCTTTTAAGTAATGTAATTCTAACTTTGATCTTAAATTGCTTGTTCGCTTTTCACTTTTGCGTTCAAGTATTCACGATTCATGCGAGCAATGTTTTCCAAAGAAATCTCTTTAGGACATTCTACTTCACAAGCGCGAGTATTGGTACAATTTCCAAAACCTTCCTCATCCATCTGCTGCACCATTTTTTGCACCCTTCTCGCTGCCTCTACCTTACCTTGTGGCAACAGAGCAAATTGTGACACCTTAGCGCCAACAAACAGCATTGCAGAGCCATTTTTACACGCTGCTACACAAGCACCACAGCCTATACAAGCCGCAGCATCAAAAGCGCGATCTGCATCAAATTTAGGAATAGGCAGTGCGTTTGCGTCTACCGTATTACCACTGGTGCTAGTAGAAACATAGCCACCTGCTTGTTGTATTCTTTCAAAAGAGCTTCTATCCACAATCAAATCCTTGATCACTGGAAATGCCACACTTCTCCAAGGCTCTACATAGATCACTTCCCCATCATTGAAAGCGCGCATGTGCAACTGACAAGTAGTGATGCCTGTATCTGGACCATGCGGTCGCCCGTTGATGTATAGCGAGCACGTACCACAGATACCCTCACGGCAATCGTGGTCAAAAGCCACTGGCTCTTTGCCTGCAGCCACTAGCTGCTCATTAAGCTGATCTAGCATTTCTAGAAACGAACTGTCTGTAGAAACATCATTGAGCTTATAAGTCTCTATTTTGCCTTTGGTGCCGGAGTTTTTCTGTCTCCAGATTTTCAAAGTGATATTGATATTTTTTCCTGCCATATCTCTTATCTATTTACCTGATATGCTTTTGCTCAGCTTATTTATATGATCTTTGTTTCAACTCTACGTATTCAAAATTCAGGTCTTCCTTGTGCATCACCTCTTGGTTGATGTCTGCACCTTGGTATTCCCACGCTGCCACATAGGCAAAGTTCTCGTCGTCACGTTTGGCTTCGCCTTCATCTGTTCTAGAATCTTCACGATAGTGCCCGCCACAGCTCTCTTTGCGGTTGAGAGCATCCATAGCCATCAACTGTCCAAGCTCCATGAAGTCGGCAACACGCATAGCCTTCTCCAATTCTTGGTTGAGCTCATTTGCTTCACCAGGCACAAAAACGTCACGGTAAAACTCATCACGCAATTGAGCAATTTCCTCAATTGCTGAGCGTAGACCTTCTGGATTTCTAGCCATACCTACTTTATTCCACATGATGTGGCCCAATCTTTTGTGAAAACTGTCCACAGACTGCTTACCTTGATTGTTCACAAAGTAGTTGATTCTTTCCAGCACTTCAGATTCCACCTTTTGGAACTCTGGAAGATCAGTAGAAATTGGTCCGGTACGTATATCGTCTGCCAGGTAGTCAGCCAAAGTGTATGGTAGTACAAAATAGCCATCTGCCAAGCCCTGCATAAGCGCAGAAGCTCCTAATCGGTTGGCACCGTGGTCAGAGAAATTGGCTTCACCTGCCACAAAACATCCCGGTATAGTACTCTGGAGAGAGTAATCTACCCATACACCACCCATTGTGTAGTGCACTGCCGGGTAAATTTTCATTGGGGTTTCATATGGATTGATGTCGGTAATTTTCTGGTACATCTGGAACAAGTTTCCATACTTGTCTGCAATCCACTCCTTGCCCAATTTAGTGATTTCTTCAGCACTTGGATTGTGATTTCCCTGTGCATAGGCTTCTTCCTTACCTTTCTTCTGTATTTCAGAGGCAAAATCAAGGAAAACACCTTCATTTGTATCATTATTTTCTACTCCAAAACCTGCATCGCATCTTTCTTTGGCAGCTCGAGAAGCCACGTCACGCGGTACAAGGTTACCAAAAGCAGGATATCTCCTTTCCAAGAAATAATCTCTCTCTTCTTCTGGAATATCCGTAGCACGTAGAGAACCGTTTCTTATAGCCTCTGCAGTTTCCTTTTTCTTTGGTACCCAAATACGTCCGGAGTTACGCAATGATTCTGACATGAGTGTCAGTTTGGATTGGTTGGAGCCGTGTACCGGGATACATGTAGGGTGTATCTGCACAAAACATGGGTTTGCAAACAAAGCTCCACGTTTGTGAATTTTCCAAGAAGCCGTAACATTACTACCCATGGCATTGGTAGATAGGAAATACACATTACCATATCCTCCACTGGCAATTACCACCGCATGTGCAGAATGGCGTTCAACAGCACCCGTCACCAAATTTCTGGCAATGATACCGCGGGCTTTGCCGTCAATAATCACAAGGTCTAGCATCTCATGACGATTGTACATCTTGATTCTACCCAAATTGATTTGCTGATTCATGGCTGAATATGCGCCTAAAAGCAACTGCTGACCTGTCTGTCCTTTGGCGTAGAAAGTTCTTTTCACCTGTACACCACCAAATGAGCGGTTGTCTAGCAATCCACCATAATCTCTTGCAAATGGAACACCTTGCATCACACATTGGTCTATGATGTTGGCAGATTCTTCTGCGAGACGGTGCACATTGGCTTCACGGGCGCGGTAGTCACCTCCTTTCACGGTGTCATAGAATAAGCGATAAACGCTATCATTGTCTCCTTTATAGTTTTTTGCAGCATTGATACCTCCTTGAGCAGCAATAGAGTGTGCACGTCTAGGAGAATCCTGATAGCAAAATGCTTTTACATTGTAGCCAAGCTCTGCAAGGGTTGCCGCAGCAGATCCACCTGCTAGGCCTGTACCTACCACTATCACATCTATACGGTCACGATTGTTTGGAGCAACCAAGCGTGCATTGGCTTTGTAGTTGTTCCACTTTTCTGATATATGACCTTCTGGTATTCTTGAGTTTAATTTTGACATAACTTAGCGATTAGGCATTTATATAATGATACACTGCTATGATGATAAAACCTAGTGGGATAACTATGGAGTACAAAGTCCCAAGGGTTTTTACAAATCCGTTGTATCTTCTGTGGTTGGCTCCCATTGATTGAAACGCTGATTGAAAACCATGCATCAAATGCAATGCTAGCAATACAAAAGCCAATATATATATACCTACCCGTATAGGATTGGTAAATTTCTGAACCAATTCACCATAGTATCTATGTGCGTCCGGCGCATCAAAATGCACATACTTATGTGAAATTTCCGGCCACCAAAAATCATACAAGTGCAAACCTAGAAAGGCGAGAATCACGGCTCCGGTAAGAAGCATATTGCGTGACATCCACGTAGAATTTTGAGAGCGATTTTTGCGTACATACTTCACAGGACCTCTTGCTCGTTGATTTCTAATTTCCAAGACAAATCCAAGAACAAAGTGAAAAATAATACCTGCCAGCAAAATCGGTTGAAGCGCAAACTGGACCAACGGGTTCAGCCCCATGAAATGGGACACCGCATTGAACATCTCAGGAGAAATCACTGAGAGAAAATTCACCAGTAAATGCTGTAACAAAAATATGAGCAGAAAAAACGCCGAAAGCGCCATGGCAAATTTCCGCCCAATCGACGATTGAAACAATCCTTGAGCCATAAATCAATAGTTTATGTTATGATTTTTTGAATAGTAGCAAATGTAATAAATCCGAAAAAACCTCAACAAGGACTTAAGTCATATACAGCTAATTCAAATCCAATCTAAATAAGATGATTCAATTTAGCCAAAAAGCATCTAAAATCACATAAAAACAGCTAATTTTCTAAAATAAATGTGACTTATATTAAAAAATTGTACTTTTATCCTACATAAGTACTTTTTGCCTATACAAGGTTTTCAAGAAAACTTATTTGCTACAATGATAGAATACATATTCTGTATAGGAACCGGGCGTACAGGCTCAGAATACCTAGCCAAAATGCTGGGTATGTGCAAGGGAATTCAGGCTTTCCATGAACCTCAGCCCATTCTAAACGGCGCTCATATGATGGAATATTTACGTGGGCACTCTCAGCTGTTGGAAGCTGAAATGCCAAACAAGGTAAAGAGCATTGAGCAATTGAGAAATGATGAAGTGTATGTAGAAACATCTCATGTATTTATCAAAAGCTTTGGATGGCTGCTCCCGGAATATATACCTCAAGAAAAAATAGGTGTGATTTTACTTAATAGAAAGCCCTCTAAAGTTGTGCATAGTTATATGCGCATAAGATCTACTCCACTAAACACCGGGCGCGCTTGGCAAATGACACCACTTAAAAAGGAAATTCTTGTGAAGAAAAAAGGTGTGAATCCGGCCACATACAATTTCCACAGAAAAATACAACGCGTGACAAGAAGCAGAATTTTCAGAAAATTTTTCGGTGAAAAAACGCCCGGGTTTCTTGCGTACTATGAACGGAAGTTGCTTTTTTGGTATATAGAAGAAACCGAAGCTATGGCCCAAAAATACCAAGAGCGCTTCCCCGAAATCTCTTATTTTTCTGTAAACATAGACGAGCTTAACCGCGCGGACACATTTGAAAAAATGCTCAACCATTTTGGAATAGATTTCCAACCTACGGAGGAGTTTTATCAAGCGCTTGGCCGAGTGACAAACCTAAAATCACATCGCGGCAAATAGCTACTTTATATAAGCAAAATATTCTACACTTAATGCTTAATGCACCTTACAATTGCTGAGACTGAATCATTCTACGGAACATAGGATTTTCTTCATATAATGAATCATAATCATTCTGCGCAACTATTTTCCCGTTATCGAGAACAACTATCATATCAGCGTTTTTCACTGTAGAAATACGGTGCGCAATGATAACTATGGTGTACTTGCCATGAAGTTTTTCTATATTTTTCTGAATTACGTACTCTGTTTCACTGTCTAAGGAAGAGGTAGCTTCGTCAAAAATCAAAAGTTGCACATCACGGTAGAGTTCTCTAGCGATATTTATTCGTTGTTTTTGCCCTCCGGATATTATTACTCCCTGATGACCTAACCGCGTTTCTGCTCCCAAAGGAAGGTTTTCTACAAAATTATCCAGCGAAACAAGTTTTATGACTTCTTGAAATTTGGCCAGATTTTCCGCATTTGGTTGAGCCCATAACGTGACATTGTTGAACAAGGTGTCGTCAAAAATATGCTGTTCTTGCGCTATATAACCTACTTGGCTGCGGAGTGCTTGGCTGTGCTTCGCCGGAATAGGTGCGTTGTTGTAAAGGATTTCTCCTGTGCTTGGCAGCACCAATCCACTTATCACATTGGCTAATGTGGTTTTCCCAGCTCCACTCTCACCTATCAAGGCAATTGTATGATGTTTGGGTATGGTGAGATTGATGTTGTGCAATATTTGTTTCTTGGCTGATGACACGCCCACGTCACGCAACTGTATGCTGCCAATATCTATATGTTGACCTGCTTCGGAGGCAGGTTCTGCGTCTTGCGTAAGCAATTTCCTTATGTTTTCTATAGTGTTTATTGCCGCAGCGCCGGCAAGAAATCTGTTCCAAGAGACTTGAAGACTCATAAGATAGGTAAGTGCTCTGAAAAATAACAACAATCCTATGATGATGGTGGCAATATTGCTTTTGAAAACCCATAATTGTACAAATATGACTATGGATATGATGGTGATGATGAAGGGCTCCTTAATGTTCTCTACAATGGCTTGAAATTTACCCATTTGGAAGTTGGATTGCTCTATCTCTTCAATGTCATGACGGAGTTTTGCTTCATATTTTTGAAAGACATTGGTGGCCTTTAAATATTTGAAATTGTTGACTGCTTGTAGCACTTTGCCTTGGTATTGATTGCCTGCATGTGACAGTCGTTGACTCTCGCGCTTGGTGAGCCTATTGATATGATTGTAGAAAAACATAGCAAATATTCCGGCTAAGCTGACGAGTATGGCAAACTCCCAATTTACGTAAAATGCGAGTGCAAAATATGTGAGCATAACTACTAAAAACTCTATGGTTTTCACATAGTTGGACATGGAGTCAACGAGCCTAATGATCTCTGCGTGCATTGCATTCTGCACTTCACCGGCATTGATTCTGGTAAAAGAGTAGTAATTGGCATGTCGCATTTTGCTCACCATTTCTAGTCTGAGATTGCGCACGGCTTCCAGTTTAATTTTCTGGAAATATATAGATCTGAAATATGAGAAGGCGGCTTTGATGCTAAAAATTACAATCATCAGTAGAAGGAGATTGTACAAATTGAGATCAATGCCTATACGCTCTAGAAATTCAGTGAAGTACTGTAATTTACCCAAATGCTCATGCGCGACTGTGGCAAGGGTGATCTGTGATATGATGGGAACAAACATGGCTATTCCCAAACCATCTGTGAGACCCACTAGTATATTGATTAATAGTAATAGGTAGATTCTATTGCCGGTGATCGACCGAAAATAGTGAAAGTAATGTAAGATTCCTGAAATCTTCTTTAGCATACGTAGCGGTACTCTTACTTTGGTGACAAATGTACTGAATAATAAGTGGTAAGATAAGGAACTTTTCACATTTAAAAGAATCTTATTAACATAATTTTATGGGAAAAGTTGATCTTATGAAAACTCTCAGAAAAATTGTAGACCTAAAATTTAAAAAAAGGCATCGGTGGTGGCCTAGTCCTGATGCAACGGAAATCCTTGTGAAACAGACGGCTACATAAGCCAGCGGTTTTCAGGTACTGGAGTTTACGGACGTGCCTGCAAACCGACTGGCTGTAGACGGATGTGAACAAGATTGTAGTGTGCAGCAGGGAATAACTCCCCTAAATTCAACAAATAAATGCAATTTTTGGTAAGATGAAGATGAAAATATTTT
>JAUNRT010000022.1 GCA_030535475.1 Weeksellaceae bacterium
CAAAACTGATTGCCGCAGTGCCGCAGACTCTGATGCACGCAGTATCCGGAGGGGTACTAAGCGGCATATCAGGGGGTGATTTTGGGCGAGGCTTTATAGGAGGTATACTAAACAATATTTCTGCTTCCCTGGCACAAGGCATGAGCAGTGTAGGCAACTTTGGAGCTGTAGAGCAGCACTTGGCATACGCTGGAGCAGCAGCAGTATCAGCCAAGCTGCAAGGCGGCAACTTCTGGCAATCTGCCGGGCAGGCGCTTACTGTGGGGTTGCTGAATCATGGGGTGAGCAGGTTGGAGACAATTAAAAAAAATATACACAACACATTTGAAGCGGTGGATCATTATTTTAATGGGAACGGCGAGGAAGTGGAGTTGGGATGGAATATTAAAAGAAAACTTCTTGGGAGTGAGCAATCAAAATATCTGGTGCATAGATTAAAGAATGGTAGAGCGGTGGTTTTATCATATAAAACTCAAGCAGATCTTACGCAAGATTTTGACACCTTTTTCGTAGGGCGCACACCAATAGAATATTTCACTACATGCACCAAAAGTAGATGTGTTACTGAATTTATTGCATTTAGAGGGGATGGTTTTAAAGACCCACTAGATATTGGACAAAGTATAGGTGATTGGTTGAAAATAGATATTAATGTTGAGATTCCAAGAGGGAAACCATATGATTTTGCACCTTGGTCATATAAAATAAAATATAAAAATCCAGGATATAGCCCTGGTGTCTACAGGTATGAATAAAATTCAAAGAAATTTATTCAAATTGTTTTGTTTGATTCTCATTTATTTGGTGTCAGATGCTTACTGCTACTATAGAGGAGGCGGCATTGGGTGGGTTGCTACCAAAATTCCATCTGCGTATTATCTAGGTTTTGATCCTGCAACAAATCGTGATTTATCTTTATACAAAGCAGATATAAATGGTGTTATGATAAACGATACTTTCAGTTTTATTGGTACAGGATATATGGGTAACGTATTAGTACCTATAGAAGGGTTTTGTGGGTATTTTTTTGATGATGACTCTGTGATAGTTGAAGTTTTGGATAGAGAGTACCGCAAATCTTATTTCAAAACTACAGGAGGAAGTGTTTTTAAAGAGGTTGAATATCCAGATACCTCTATGTATCAATACGTTGATATAAAAAGTAATTTAATGACTATAATGTTTATTTTGAAAGTGCTTTCAATGTTTGGTGCTATTTTTATTGGAATACGATTTTTATGGATAAACATTTTAGAATTTTGAGGGACTCCATATCAATTTATTCCAAGCATTTTAACTTGTGATGATACCCTTTGACTACACACATTTATTTGATTTTCTCACTTTCATTGCTTGCTTCCAGTTGAAAATTTCAAAAAAAGTCTAACCACAAAACGTGAATGGAACTTCCGCGACAGGTGGGAGGCGAAAAGCGCGCAAAGGATTTTGGCTCTACAAAAAAGGAGCAAAACGGGTTGAGTGGCTAAGGAAAACCGATTTTGCGACATTTTTTTGTAGCCAAAAGACTGCGTACTTGCAGCCGTACACCGACCCTTTTCTTGGGCAATTCTCTCAGGTGTTAACTTGTGAGATACTCGCTGTTTTGGTGAGTACTCGATACTCATGGTCAAGACGGTTCTTGCCCAAAAAAGGGTGCCGCCCAAAAAAAAAAGCAGAAAAATATTGCAAAAAGCTTTCTTATATGGTGAACATTTTTGTAAATTTATACCATGCTTACACATGCGCAAATCACACAAAACGCAACCTCCGGAGGGGTGCTCAGCGGCATATCAGGGGGTGATTTTGGACGGGGTTTTTGAGACGGAGTCCTTTGACTAGACAGATTATTGGATTTTGATGCACTCTTCGCTCAATAATATTTGAAAATTTCTAAAAAAAGGCATTTAGCCCTGCCCATTGGCCCCTGCCGCTGGCCGCGGCAGGTGGGAGGCGAAAAGCGCGCAAGGGTTTTTGGCTCTTGCAAAATGTGCGCGCAGTGGGGTTGTAGTGCATACGGAAAACCCACTGCGCCACTTTTTTGCAGCCAAAAACCCGCGGAGTAATAGCCGTACACCGACCCTTTTCTTGGGCAATTGTCTCAGGTGTTAACTTGTGAGATACTCGATGTTTTGGTGAGTAATCGATACTCATGGTCAAGACGGTTCTTGCCCAAAAAAGGGTGCCGCCCAAAAAAAAAAGCAGAAAAATATTGCAAAAAGCTTTCTTATATGGTGAACATTTTTGTAAATTTATACCATGCTAACACATGCGCAAATCACACAAAAAGCAACTCCGGAGGGGTACTAAGCGGCATATCAGGGGGTGATTTTGGGCGGGGCTTTATAGGTGGCGCATTGAACAATATTTCTGCCTCTCTGGCACAAGTTATGCGCAGTGTAGGCAATTTTGGTGTTGTAGAGCAGCACTTGGCATATGCGGGAGCCGCGGCAGTATCAGCCAAGCTGCAAGGCGGCAACTTCTGGCTGTCTGCCGGGCAGGCACTTACTGTGGGGTTGCTGAATCATGGGGTGAGCAGGTTGGAGGAAATGTCTAAAATGTATCAATCACTTAGAAATGATGCAGGGATTAAAAATCCATTCTCTTCACCTGATATTAATATAACTTCAGTGGAATTCCTTATAGAAAACGTGCCAGAATTAACTAGGATGCGTGACGAGATTAATGAAGATCCTCATGGCATGAAAATTATAATTAGCAAAAGACTAAATATTCGTGAGAAATTGG
This sequence comes from Weeksellaceae bacterium, assembly GCA_030535475.1. Classification (GTDB taxonomy): domain Bacteria; phylum Bacteroidota; class Bacteroidia; order Flavobacteriales; family Weeksellaceae; genus JAUNRT01. Next base: position 2,746 of record JAUNRT010000022.1, read on the forward strand.
GCGACGGAAGAGTTATAGTACATGATGGCGAAGCCTTGTTCAATTCAATTTATTTATATCAAACAGCGTTTCGCTCCCACTTTAAATTGGCGTTAAGCATTGGCCACGAAATGAATCATGTAATTGATAATCTTTTTTATAGATCAAATTGGTTGAACAGATTTGCTTATAGACGTTTTAGAAGCGAGTACAATGCATATAAATGGGAATATGAATGGGGAAACCAAGCACAGAGCCTTCGGAATATGAATCATTATAGAAATAAATATCAAGCATATCACAGATGAAACTCACGTTCTTTCTTTTTATTATCTGCCAATTAGTATTTGCACAAAACTGCATCAAGATGAATTTGCTGAATGAGAAACTTCGCTCTAGTGCGCATGAAGAATTGCAAAGTGCAAATTATCTATATGCACTCATAGAAAATGCATGCAACCATTATATAATTTTACCATTAGATTACAAGAATTTATGGGTTGAAGAATACGTTGCCTTTACTAAAGAAGGAAAAACTACAGTGATTTCAGAAATTTCAGAACGCCATGAGACTGAACTGAATAAAATAATTCTCAACATTGAAAGTGATTCTGGTCAAAAAGTGATGATGATTCCTTTTTTCACAAGTCCCCCACAATTTATTGATGATGAAATCAGAATAACGGATTACATGATTATAGAACCGTTGGATTCTTTCGTTTTACAATATTTAGTTTCATTACCAAAGTATAATGGTATACTTATGGAACTTGAAGGGAATAACCTGATTTCTTTAGAATTAAATATACCAAAAGAGTACTATTCATTAAAGGAAGTAAAAAAAGCTTTGAAAAAATATGATTCAAAAGATTTTATTTTTTTTCAAGGTCAAGTTTTTTCCAACAAAATACCTATAGAATATGAGTCTTTTGCACCTGTTGATTAATGAGTTGTTTGTAAGAAAGACAGTTAAAATCAAGTCACTAAACCAGCACAGAAGCGATAATTTTATGAATGGCGCAATAAATCATTGTAAAATTTTTATTTGTAGATGAAAACAGTAATTTTTATAATAACACTAATTACTTGCTGTTATTGTAGACCAAAAAGTGATACTGCAACACAAGGTCAATTGCAAGAAAATGATAGTATTGCACAAATGCAGCTAGAAGAGCAATTGTACAGACAAGACTCTATAGGTCTCGAGATTTCTGGCGTCACATTGGTGTACCCAAATATTCCAAAATTTATGCTCATTGGTGTTCATTTAAGAAACAATACAGCAACTGACTATTACTTTGCTTTTCCTGAAATAGCCAAGGTATATTACCCAATCGATGATCCAGATAAGGTGAATGTATTGTTTCAAGGTTTTTATTCCATTTTTAGGCGTGAAAACTACCAGATTATAGAACCAATTGTCATTGGTATTCCCTTTGCTCCGCGACCAGAGGAAAACTTTAGCCTAGCCATGCAAACGGCAGATAGTTTAATGCTCCTAAAATATGGTTTAGAGGATGATATAGGGCGTGCGTATCACAGAGGTATAAGATATCATGACATAAAAGAGTTTGGAAGAAGCGTACCGGCGGGTAAGCAAGTACACTTTGATTTAATAGCACCCATTTGCTTGACAGAATCTAAGCAATTCTTTACCAGAGAAAAATTTATAGTATATGGCGGATTCTATGTATGTGAGGATCACAACATAGTGCAATTGGAATTGGCCATTGATAGCACGGCCATAAACAATCTGCTGCTACCCAAAGACATAGCAGAGGTAGAGGCGCGCGGTGAGCATATGTATTATGGCCGGATAAGAAGTAATATTTACAGAATCAAATAGAGTCTTAATTATTTTCTAAATCCAAATTCAATGTTGTATGTAGAATAATATAGGAGTGTGATGGTTCCCTTTGACTAGACAGAATTATTTGATTTTCCCACTTCCATTCCTTGCTAACAGTTGAAAGTTTCAAAAAAATCTAACCACAAAACGTGAATGGAACTTCCGCGGCAGGTGGGAGGCGAAAAGCGCGCAAAGGATTTTGGCTCTACAAAAAAGGAGCAAAACGGGTTGAGTGGCTAAGGAAAACCGATTTTGCGACATTTTTTTGTAGCCAAAAGACTGCGTACTTGCAGCCGTACACCGACCCTTTTCCGGGCTTTTTTGTGACCGGAAAATTGGTAATTCTGGCAGGTTTGGTCATAAAAATTACAATGAAGTAATCCTTCCGGTTACAGCCCGGAAATGGGTGCCGCCCAAATAAAAAAAAGTAAAAAAAATCTAATGATGCTACTTATTTATGCTCTAACTATTTTATGGAATCAAATTGTCGAAATTTTCAATTTTCCATTTAAAAGTGGTTACCGTCTAAATCATAAAAAACTTAAAAATTTGAATCCATTACCGCTTATTCTTCTTCAAAATACTCAAACAAGAATTGATTGTAAGGAAATCGCTGGGAATGAAGTTCTGCAATTTCTTGGTAGAAAACTTTGCGCAACTCATCTAGATTCTGCTTTTTGTAGGCTGATATGAACACGGTGGGCTTCTCAAAACGGCTCACCCACATGCGCTGCATTTCTTCTAGGGAATAATTTTCACGTTTTTTCTCACTGAGGTCATCCGCGTCTAAAGGGGTGTACGTGAAATCATCTATCTTGTTGAAAACCATGATGGTGGGCTTGTCAATGCTCTTGATTTCTGCAAGTATATTGTTGACAGACTCTATGTGCTCGTCAAAATTTTTGTGGGAGATGTCCACAACGTGTACCAAGAGATCGGCTTCGCGAACTTCGTCAAGCGTGCTCTTGAAGGACTCTACGAGCTGAGTGGGCAATTTGCGTATGAAACCTACGGTGTCTGTGAGCAAAAAGGGTAGGTTGCCTATAACTACTTTGCGCACGGTGGTGTCTAGGGTGGCAAAGAGCTTGTCTTCTGCAAATACGTCTGACTTGCTGAGGACGTTCATGAGGGTGGATTTGCCCACGTTGGTATAGCCTACGAGTGCAACCCGTATGAGTTGGCCACGATTGTTGCGCTGTGTAGCCATTTGCTTGTCAATGGCTTCTAGTTTTTTCTTGAGCAATGTGATGCGATCTCGGATGATACGGCGGTCTGTCTCTATTTCTGTTTCACCCGGGCCACGCATACCTATACCACCACGCTGGCGCTCAAGGTGGGTCCACATGCGGGTAAGCCTTGGTAGCAAATACTCATACTGGGCAAGCTCTACTTGTGTTTTGGCGTACGAGGTCTGCGCGCGTTGGGCAAAAATGTCTAGTATGAGATTGGTGCGGTCTATGATTTTGCGCTCTATCACTTTCTCTATGTTTTTGAGCTGAGAGGGTGTGAGTTCGTCATCAAAAATCACGGTGTCTATATCATTTTCATAGACATAATCTTTGATTTCTTGCAATTTGCCACTGCCCACAAAGTATTTGGAGTCCGGGCGTTGCATCTTTTGTGTGAATCTATTGAGGGTTTCTGCTCCGGCAGTATAGGCCAGAAACTCTAGCTCGTCCATGTAGTCTGTAAGGATTTCCTCATCTTGCTGCTGGGTGATGAGGCCTACTAATACTACTTTCTCATACTGGGCTTCCTTTTTTTCAAGCATATGTGATGGTGTGTTTTTATCTAAAAAAATATAATCTGCAGCGCTTGTGTGCTGCTTGGCATGGGTTGACTGCAAGAATTTAACCAAATGTTAAAAATCTGTCGGGAATTTGTGGTAAGTAGAGAGAATGGCAGTTGTGCTATGGTGCGTGTGTGCTAGATTTCATACATTAGCGGTATGAATTACAGAATTTTTGGAATACACCCGGTGATGGAGGCTTTGCAAACTGAGCAAACCATTGATAAGATATTGGTGCAAAGCAATCTGCGCAATGACAATATACGCAAAGTGTTGCAAAAGGCTGCTGAGCTCAAGGTGCCTGTGCAGCAAGTGCCCATGGAGAAGCTCAACAGGCTTACGCGCAAGAATCATCAAGGTATTTTTGCTTTTTTGTCGCCGGTGGTGTACAGCCGTTTGGATGTGGTGGTACCTGAAATTTTTGAACAGGGAAAAATGCCGCTGATCCTGATTCTGGACAGGATAAGTGATACAAGAAATTTTGGCGCCATATTGCGCACTTGCGATGCTGCAGGGGTACATGCTGTAGTGGTGCCTGAAAAGGGTAGCGCTTCTATCACGGAAGATGCGGTGAAGACTTCTGCAGGGGCTGTTTTCAGTATTCCGGTGTGCAAGGAAAAGTATTTGCAACGCAGTGTGGAGTTTTTGCAACAGTGCGGCATTGCGGTGGTGAGCGCTACTGAAAAGACGGATAATCTTCTATACACGGCAGACTTTAACCAGCCCGTGGCGGTGATCATGGGTAGTGAAGAGGATGGCGTGAGTCCACAGCTCATAAAAATGTCTGACTATGCTGTGAAACTGCCTATGCTGGGCAATATAGGCTCGCTGAACGTGAGTGTGGCTTGTGGTGCGGTGCTGTACGAAACTGTACGCCAGCGATTGACTTGAAAATTAGGAGATTCACATGCAAAAATCTCTTGGATGTAGTGGTATTTTGGTTACATTTGTAGTATAATATTATAATTATGACGTATTCTACGATTTCTGGATTGGTATTGACAGTTCTAGGCTTAATCTTATTCATAGTACAAAAACCTGACACTGAGTATAAGGAGTTTTATATAGCGGCTATACTGGGTCTAGGGATTGGTATTTTGATAGGCGGGCTTATGGGGTTTGCTCAAAAGCGTAGAACCAAAACTGTACAGGTTACTAAAACGCCACATACTGGCCAGACTGCCGACACTGTGGTGCCAAGAGAAAAGAATAGCTCTGGACTGAAATTTTAACAACATCAACATTAAGTAAATAATTACAGCTTTATTATGAGAAGAAAAATAGTAGTAGGGAATTGGAAAATGAACAAAACATGGGAAGATGCGCGTTCTCTTCTTATGGAAATCAACCGCTTTGCGAGCACGCATAAGCCCAAATGCCTAGTGATTGTAGCTCCGCCCTATCCATATCTAGACAGAGCCAATGACATTTTTATGCACCATGTAGAAGTGGCAGCTCAGAACGTTTCACAATTTGAAAAAGGTGCATACACAGGTGAAATTTCTGCGGAGATTTTGAAGTCTATTGGTGTGAAGTATGTAATTATTGGCCACTCAGAAAGACGCACTATACATCATGAAACCAATGAAATTATCCGTGATAAAGTAGCCACTGCTCTGGCTCATGGGCTCAACCCAATTCTGTGCTGCGGTGAGACTCTTGATCAACGTGTAGAGGAAAAACACTTGGACACAGTGCGCGCTCAAATAGAGACTATGCTAGACAGTGTTTCTTCATCACAAATGCAAAACATCATTCTTGCTTATGAACCAGTATGGGCCATAGGTACAGGACATACAGCTTCTCCACATCAAGCACAAGAAATGCATGAGCTCATTCGCGGTATTCTTAAAGAAAAGTATGGCGACAGAATAGCTGACGAGACCACAATACTCTATGGTGGGTCTGTAAATAGCGGTAATGCTGACGATCTTTTTGCCATGCCTGATATCGATGGTGGATTGATAGGCGGAGCTTCTCTGAATGCCGGAGATTTTGGCTCTATCATCAACGCTTCTTGTAAACATATCTAGGACGTATGCAGTTTGTAGAATACCACTTTTACATACAACCCATTGCTCCCTGGACAGAGATTTTGATTGCGCATTTGGCGCAATCTTCTTTCGATACCTTTGAGGAGACAGACTCGGGTCTCAAAGCCTACATTTTGGCAGATGAAGATGAACCCGAATTTGTAAATGAAGTGCTGGAGCGATTGGATGAGGCACATATCACCTTTGAGCGAAAAGTGATGGATAAAGTTAACTGGAATGAAGAGTGGGAAACACACTTCAAGCCGGTAGAAGTCAATGGCAAGTGTTACATAAGGGCAGAGTTTCACCAGCCTGAGCCCGGCTATGACTATGAAATAGTAATACAGCCCAAGATGTCTTTTGGCACTGGGCATCATGAGACCACGCACTTGATGGTAGAGCAAATGCTAGAAATGGACTTTGAAGGCAAAAAGGTGCTGGATATGGGTGCCGGAACGGGTATTTTGGCCATATTGGCAGCCATGCGCGGTGCTACTCCTGTAGTAGGCATAGATATAGATGAGTGGTCTTACCAGAATGCTGTAGAAAATGCAGAACGTAATGGGGTGGATATCCACTTCATCCAAGGCGGGGCAGAGTCTATTCCACAAGAAGAGTATGATGTTGTTTTGGCAAATATAAACAAGAATATACTCCAGGAAGACATGCTATTTTACAGCAATGTACTACCTGCAGGTGCGTCACTGCTCCTCAGCGGTATTTATGATTTTGATTTTGAAGATATACAAGAAACGGCCAAAAAACATGGCTTGGAATTTGAAGAAAAGAGAAACCGAAATCAATGGATATCAGTTTTATTTAAAAAGAAATGATGCAAACTTTCATGCAAAATCAATACAAGGAGTCATTTGAGCAGGATGTGCTTACCATGGAAAAGCCCCCGCACCAAATCATCTTGTACAATGATGATGTCAATACTTTTGATTGGGTGATAGAATCTCTCATAGACGTTTGTCAGCACAACAGCATGCAGGCAGAGCAATGCGCTCTGATTGTACATTACAAAGGCAAATGCGATGTGAAATCCGGTGAATATGATGAGCTGAAACCCAAATGTAGCGCATTGCTAGAGAGAGGGCTTTCTGCCGAAATCGTGTGATGAATTGTATTTTTATATTCCTTCACGCTTAATAACTCCTTAGGTTAAATGGATCTCAAAGGCAGTGTATTAGCGGTAGATTATGGTAAGCGTAGAACGGGTTTGGCCATAACAGATCCTATGCGCATGATAGCTTCGCCACTTGATACTGTGCCTACAGAGCAGCTAATGCCACAACTACACCGCCTACAGCAAGAATATCAATTTCGTGAAATAGTGGTAGGCTTGCCTATGCGCGAACATGGTGTGCCTGGCGAATTAGAAGAGGACATTCAAGAATTCTTAAAAAAATTCCAAGCAGAGTTTCCAAACATGCCGGTACATCGCATAGATGAATCCTATACCTCAATTCGAGCATCAGAAGCCATGTGGCAGAGCGGTGCCAAAAAGAAGAAAAGACAAGAAAAAGGAGCTATAGATAGAGTGAGTGCGGCCATCATACTACAGCAATTTCTAGAAAGCTAAAATTATTTATATTTGTCAGCTTAGAAAATTTGCTATGATTTATCCGATTCGGGCATACGGCGATCCGGTTCTGCGAAAGAAATGTGAAGATATAGATGCGGATTATCCAGAGTTGAAAAATGTAATTCAGGATATGTTCGAAACCATGTACAACGCGCATGGCGTAGGGCTAGCCGCACCTCAAGTAGGCTTGCCTATAAGACTTTTTATAGTTGACTGCACAGTGTTTGCAGAAGATGAAGAGTATGCCGCAATCAAGGATGAGTTGAGCGAGTTTAGACAAGTGTTCATCAACGCAAGAATAGTTGAAGAGAGCGGCGATGAATGGAAATTCAACGAAGGCTGCCTTAGCATACCTGGCATCCGGGAAGATGTAAGCCGCCAGCCGGTCATCACTATAGACTATCTAGACGAGAATTTCCAACCACAACGCCAGACTTTTTCAGACATTCGCGCACGTGTCATACAACATGAGTATGACCATATAGAGGGTATATTGTTCACAGACTATCTGAGCAACTTCAAGAAAAAATTACTCAAACGCAAATTGCAAAACATTACATCTGGTAAGGCTAATGCCGACTACCCGATGAGAACTCCATAAACATTAGAATCACAAAATGAATTTAGACAAAATCATCGCCATTGCAGGCAAGCCGGGATTGTACAAACTCTTACTCCAAGCCAGAAACAGCTTCGTAGCTCAAAATCTTGAAACGGGTAAGAAAACCACAATACCAGCCACCTACAACGTCAACGTACTTTCCAACATTGCCATATATACCACCACCGGTGAAACCCAACTCACAGATATTTATGATACCATTTTTCAAAAGGAAAACGGTGGAGAGGCTATCTCACATAAGGCTGGTGAAAAAGAGCTGCGTACTTATTTTGAAGAAATCCTGCCTGACTATGATATAGAAAGAGTGTATCACTCAGATCTCAAAAAACTATTTCAGTGGTACAACTTGCTGCAAAAGAATGATTTGCTTCAATTGAGTGAAGAGGAAGAAACAGTAGAGCAAAACGCCGCAAGCGAAGAGGAATAATGAGCGAACAGCATCAAAAATCACTTGACGCCTTTCAAAGACTTCTCAACATCATGGAAGACCTCCGTGAAAAATGCCCTTGGGATCGCAAACAAACCATTCATAGCCTTCGCACACTCACCATCGAAGAAACCTATGAACTCAGTGATGCCATTTTACAGGAAAATTGGGAAGACATAGAAGGTGAACTAGGTGACTTGTTTCTGCACCTCGTCTTTTATGCAAAAATAGGAGAGGAGCAGAAACAAACAGATGTTGCGCAAATTCTAGACAGAATCTGTGAAAAACTCATCCACAGACACCCTCATATATATTCAGATGTTGAAGTAGCAGATGAGGAAGATGTCAAAAAAAATTGGGAAAAATTAAAACTCAAAGAAGGCCGTAAATCCGTGTTAGAAGGCGTTCCGCAGAGTCTGCCCGCCATGGTCAAGGCATATCGCATGCAAGAGAAAGCCAAAGGCGTAGGCTTTGAATTTGACACCCAAGAAGACGTTTGGGCCAAAGTGCAAGAAGAGCTGCAAGAATTTGCTTCTGAGACTCAAGCAGAAACGCGAGAAGCAGAGTTTGGAGACGTACTCTTTGCTCTCATCAACTATGCACGTTTCACTGGCATCAACCCGGAAGACGCCTTAGAGAAAACCAATATCAAATTCAAGCGCAGATTTCAAGCCATGGAAAGCCTTGCAGAGCAGCAACACCTAGACTTCACATCGCTCAGTCTCGCAGAGCAAGACCAACTTTGGAACACCGTCAAGCAGCAAGAAAAATAGCACGTAGATAAGCGCACAACCGCACCCAAGCAGCCTACTTCTTCAAAAATCGCTTACTCACTCTTTCCCCATTCAGCAATTCCAATTGTAGGTAGTAAACACCTGTAGTCAAGCCCTTTAAATTGATTTTAGCGATCGGAATTTCAGACCGTATCAATTTGCCGGCAGCATCCACCACATACATCTTGGCCACATCTTCCAGTACATAATTATGCTCCAGCATATCCCCAGCCGGGTTAGGAAACACAGCCCAATCCTTCACACCATACACATCATCCACCTTCATATTGTTCGTGAAAATATACGTACGGCCATTTTGCGGCACACCCTGCACACCCGTCAGCAGATCATCCTCACTCACTATGGGCACCAACTGTGGCGCAGCATGATTTCCTACCAAGTGGTAACCTTCAATCAGCAGCGGATTGTTCGGATCACTCACATCATATCGTGGTGCTATCACCACTGCCGGCCCGGTTTGGCCAAGAAAAACTTGAAAATTAGAAGTCACATTCGTTGGGCCATAAACATATTCTATCCGGCTGCCATTCTCATAAAGCTTCACCTGAAAATTCGTAAACATATCGCTAGTCCCGTTAACCATCCATTCAATGTGCAAACCCACATTTCTATACTCTAGCGTGAAAATTCTATTGCCCTCAGCACCCTCAGTTTTGTACAGAATATCAGACACACCACCCGGCTGCCCTTCATTGTTATCAGTCGCATTCCTGTCCGCCACCAAAGCCCCATACGCAGACACCATACCCACATCCGTAGCAGTACCTAGGCCAAAAACAGGCGCAATAGCACCCGCATATTCCGTCAGTCTCAAATCCTGCACCACATGCTGCCCAATCGCAAAATCAAACCCTATTGGTATCGTAGCCTCCACATTTATCCAAATGTTGCCCTGAGTCACAGAAGTCGCATTCTCCAAAGGAACATACGTCTGCATAGAACTTTGAAAATCATAGGGTTGCGCAGTTGCAAACACGCCCAAAAGCATCATTGCATATAACAATCTCCAAGTCATAGATCAAGTATTATTCATCAAATGTAGCACAATTTTCTCACTAAAACCCGCAGGCACATCACACAGAGCTATATTATATTTTTTTGGGCGGCACCCTCTTTTTGGGCATCCTCGGCATTCCTACTTGCTTATATAAGAGTAAAGAGATTCGTCCATTAAAGTATTCTTAGGGGTTTATTTAAGCCCATAAAAGAGGGTCGGTGTCCGGCTATTACTCCGCAGCTGTTTGGCTGCAAAATTGTGGCGGAAAGGGTTTTCACAACCCCTTTCCGCTCACATTTTGCAAAAGCCAAACATCCTTGCGGGGTAGCCGCCTACCACCTGCCGCGCTCGCACCCACGCCATATCAAGAGTTTCACACACATTCATCCGATTTGCAGTTTATTGATTTGATGCTCAATTACTTTTCATGCTGGCTTCAAATGTGCTAGCACTTGTCAATAATAGAACTAGCAACCATATCATGATTCATAATAGCCAAAATCCGAATTCTAAAGCAAAATATCAATCCAAAATTCCCATTTTTCTCGTATATTAGCCAGTCAAAAAAATAATTATCTTATGCACAATAGATTATTTGCAGGGATTGCGGCCACTGCATTACTCGCAGCTTGCGCCACTCAGCCTTCCCTTAACCAAAACGAGCAGGTAATGAAATATCCTGAGACCAAAAAAGGCAATGTGTCATACACACATTTTGGTACCACAGTGCAGGACCCCTACAGATGGCTGGAAGATGACCGCTCCGCGGACACAAAAGCTTGGGTTGCTGCGCAAAATCAAGTCACTTTCAACTATCTCAACCAAATTCCATTCCGTCAGCAACTCAAAGATCAGTTGACCAAGTTATGGAACTATGAAAGGTTTTCAGCTCCATTTGTAGAAGGTGATTATACATATTTCTACAAAAACGACGGACTTCAACAACACTCAGTACTTTATCGTATAGACAAAAATGGTAAAGAAGAAGTATTCCTAGACCCCAATAAATTCTCAAAAGACGGCACAACTTCATTGGCAGGCGTTAGCTTCACCAAAGATGGTAGCCGTGCAGCCTATTCCATCTCAGAAGGTGGTAGCGACTGGAGAAAAGTCATAATCATAGACACCAAAAACAAAAGACAAATAGCCGATACACTGATAGACGTAAAATTCAGTGGCATCTCTTGGAAAGGAAATGACGGTTTCTACTATTCGTCTTATGACAAGCCTGTAGATGGTAGCGAGCTTAGTGGTATGACAGATATGCACAAGCTTTATTACCACAAACTTGGCACCCCCCAATCTACAGATCAATTAGTATTTGGTGGTCCACAACTCAAGAGAAGATACATCATGGGCTACACCACAGAAGATGAGCGCTTTCTTGTAGTTTCTGCCGCAAATACTACCACTGGAAACGAGTTGTATATCAAAGATCTTAACGATCCTAATAGTCAATTCATCACCTTGGTAAACAATTTCGAAACTTCTACAAGCATTGTGGACAATGTAGGTGAAAAACTTTTTATTATCACCAATCACAATGCGCCAAACAACAAGCTTGTTTCTGCTAGATTTGATGATAACAATAGAAACAATTGGCAAGTCGTAATCCCGGAAACAGAAAACGTACTCAACATTTCTACAGGCGGTAATTTCTTGTTTGCAAGATATATGAAAGATGTAATGAGCAACGTCAAGCAGTACAACCATGAAGGTAAGCTCATCCGTGAAATCTCATTACCTGACCTAGGTTCTGCAGGAGGATTCAGTGGCAAACGTGATCAGAAAGAAATTTATTATTCATTCACCAATTACGTTACGCCAAGCTCTATTTTCAAATATGACGTGTTGAGTGGAGCTTCAAGCCTTCACAGAAAGCCAAACATTGATTTTGATACAGATGCTTTTGAGAGCAAGCAAGTATTTTACACCTCAAAAGATGGAACCAAGGTGCCAATGCTCATCACCTACAAAAAAGGTCTGAAGCTAGATGGTAAAAACCCAACTATGCTATATGGTTATGGTGGATTCAACGTTAGCCTTACACCATCATTCTCAGTGGGCAACGCCATTTGGATGAATAATGGTGGAGTATATGCAGTTGCCAACCTACGCGGTGGCGGCGAATATGGCAAGAAGTGGCATGATGGTGGACGTCAGATGCAAAAGTTAAACGTGTTTGATGATTTCATTGCAGCAGCAGAATTTTTGCAAAGAGAAGGCTATACATCACCTGAGTACACAGCCATTTCCGGAGGTAGCAATGGTGGTCTTCTTGTTGCGGCAGCACAGACGCGCAGACCAGATTTGTTCAAAGTAGCTTTGCCTGCAGTAGGCGTTTTAGATATGCTTCGTTACCACACATTCACAGCAGGTGCCGGATGGGCATATGATTACGGTACAGCAGAAGATAGTCGTGAAATGTTTAACTACCTCAAGGCATACTCACCGGTGCACAATGTACGTGCAGGTGTTTGCTATCCATCAACATTGGTCACTACCGGAGACCATGATGATCGTGTAGTTCCTGCTCACAGCTACAAATTTGCAGCAGAATTGCAAAAACATCAAACCTGCAACCAGCCAACCCTTATCCGCATTGAGACAAAAGCTGGGCACGGTGCTGGAAAACCAACAGAGCTCATCATAGAAGAAATCGCAGACAAATGGGCTTTTTCTCTCTATGAAATGGGAATCAGACAATTGAAGTAAATGGAATTTGTATATCTCAAAAGAGCACCTAAAGTCGCGGTTTCACAACCGCGACTTTTGCTGTTGCTCCACGGCTATGGCAGCAATGAAGCAGACCTCTTCTCCTTTGCAGATGACTTGCCAGATGATTTTTTCATCATTTCATTACGTGCTCCGCGTAGCATACAGTATGGCGGTTTTGGCTGGTATGACATTAACTTCATGGATGCCGAAAAGTTCAACAACACAGAACAAGCAGCAGAATCTTTACAATCCATACGCTCATTCATTCGGCAAGCTATAATACGCTATGACCTCAATCATGATGAGGTGTGGTTGGGTGGTTTCAGTCAAGGTGCCATACTCAGCTATGCACTTGTACTTCAAGATCCAGAAAACATACGCAGAGTCATTTGTATGAGCGGTTATCCGGCACATGACATCCTTGGCTCTTTGGAAGATAGAGACTATGGCGACCTTAGATTCTTCATATCCCATGGAGTAGAGGATGGTGTGATTCCAGTGGAATGGGCGCGACAAATCAAGCCAATTCTAGATGAGAAAGGCATTCATTATACTTACAAAGAATACCGCAGCGGCCATGGAGTTGTGCCACAAAACTTTCAAGACATGAAAGCCTGGATGCAGGAGAATAATTAATCAATAAAATCCCATAATTCCAAAACACTATCATGAGACTAGTGACAATCATGCTACTGGCCGCTGCCTTCATGCAAGTCAGCATCTCTTGCAACTCAAAAGAGAAAAAAATTGAAGAGAGAAACAACCTCATAGACAGCATACTCGTGAGCATGCAACAGCACATGTATCAAGCTCAAATTGACTCTATGGCAGCCAAAACAGGCTTCAACGGTGTTATTTCCATCTATCATGACACCGTAGAAATCTACAAACTCCGTCACGGCTTCAGAGACTTCCCAGGCAAAGCAGCCTTTGCAGACAACACCATATTTTCCATTGCTTCCATCAGTAAGCAGATCACTGCGGCCATGATCATGCAGCTACAAGAACAAGGAAAACTACAAGTTCAGGACCCGGTAGCCAAGTATCTAGAGGATTACAACACATCCGCCAAGAAAAACATAAGCATCCACCAATTGCTCACGCATACATCAGGCATATATGACTTCGGCCCTGGCCTTCAATTCCAGCCCGGAACAGATTTCGGCTACTCCAACGTAGGCTACAATGATCTCGGTAGAGTCATAGAGCACGTTACAGGCCAAGATTATGACACCTACGCACAGCACTTCTTTCAGCAAGCAGGTTTGCAACATACACGCACACCCGCTTTGCTCACAGACCCAAATTTTGCCTCGGCCTATCATGGCTCTGTGACCACACCCATCCTCATGGAAAATATGCCCATGCGCCTCGCGGGCAACAATATAGGCGTGCCAGCCGGCGGCATACTTTCCTCAGTTGAAGACCTCCATCTGTGGAACCAAAAACTTTACAGTCGTCAAATTATAGACAGCACATCGCTCAGCGCACTTACCCAAGTGCACACACGCCGCAAACTCTCAGTTGATGGTAGCGTAGGCTATGGCTACGGACTCCATATCAGCGATCAAACGCCACTCAGCTACTACCACACAGGCTATATCAAAGGCGCACCATCGCTCAATATTTATTACCCGCAAAGTAAAACCTCCGTCATCATCCTATCCAATCATGCAGACGAGTCCAAGAGCAAAAGAGAAATATTCCGCCCACATTTCCAAGTAAAATCTTGGTGTGATGCCTTGCAAACCGTAGTCCCAAAACTTCAAGAGCAGTACAAGCATCAAGCTACGCAATGATTTCTTGCCTAATTTTTCGTAATTAGGAAAACTTTTTTCATTTCAGCGCCTTGGCTTATGTAGAAAAGATAAAGTTTCACCATGCGAATTTCTTTCATCATGCAGAAAATGAATGTTAATTTTTCAAATAATCAAGATTGAATCTTGATTATTTAGAAAAATTAATTGATATTTGTGTCAAACTAAATCAAACCAAAGGCTCGCTGCCGGAAACTTTTCTGATGAGAAGTTACTGCAGCAGCAAAAAACTATTACACAACAATGACTTATAACCTTTGCAAGCCTTATGAAAAAACTTTATTACTTCACCGTCCTAATGGGCCTAACTTTCGGTTCATGTGAGCAGCCAATACTGCACAGCGCAGACCACAACAGTCGCGATTTCACGCATTATTATCAGAAAGAAATATCGTCGGCAGAAACCCACAGAGCTAGCCTTGCAGCTCCGGTAGATTTCATAAGTGACAGTCTATCAGAGCATACCCTGTTTAGCGTTGTCGAAGAATCAGAAATCCATTGACCCAAAGATAGGATTAGAGTCATTGCCAACATTAGAAAACTTCACCATCAGCATTTGACGATCACCAGATTTGATCAACACCAACCTTGTCGGTCATATCATTTTTACCGCTAAATCAAGGTAAAGCATGGAATAATTGGCGGCGTAGCAAATTTTCTTAAAGAGAAATTATTTTTGGAGCTAATTCCCGCTGCCCGCTGCAATCTTGCTCGCCCACAGCCGCATCTGCCGTGTTTTGGGCACGTCCGCTATCGCTCCAGTACCCAAAACCCTGGCAGCTGCCTAGGCTGTGAGCTTTGCAAGGATTTCCGCTCGCATCGGGGCTAGGCCAGCAGCGCAAAGGCCATTTTGTTCAGCACAAACATACACATGTACAGACGTTGCATTGCAACGTCTCTACACTCGTTCCGGTACAAAGTCACAGAAAAAACACGGTCACTGAGAATACAAGGTCACTGAGGGTTTTTTGTGCCAAAAAAACGTCAAGAAAACAACCAAAAAATTCCCTGCACAAAAAATGTCTCGAAGTGACGCTAGAGAATTATGTCCTTGAGGATACACGGTCACTGAGGGTTTTTTGTGCCAAAACACGCCAAGAAAACCACCAAAATCTCACATGCACAAAAAATGTCTCGAAGTGACGAGAAATGAAACTATTCCTACTTTGCCAAAGTTTCGAGCAGACGCAACGGATTTTGCCAAACTAACCATGCCAAATCGCAGATAACAGCACACTTTGGCAAAGTTTTTTCAACAAGTAAGGACGAAACTTTGCCAAAGTGGTTCTGTCCAAGAATTGCATAATAAATACCGAAATTGAGCCTTGCTTAACCGGTAACTTTGGCAAAGTAAATCTTTCAAGTGAATAAGAAAACTGCAGGTACTAAGAAAATACGATTATTAAGAGAAAACGGTCACTGAGGGTTTTTTGTGCCAAGAATTGCTAGAAAACAACCAAAATCTCACATGCACAAAAAATGTCTCGAAGTGACGAGAAATGAAACTATTCCTACTTTGCCAAAGTTTCGAGCAGACGCAACGGATTTTGCCAAACTAACCATGCCAAATCGCAGATAACAGCACACTTTGGCAAAGTTTTTTCAACAAGTAAGGACGAAACTTTGCCAAAGTGGTTCTGTCCAAGAATTGCATAATAAATACCGAAATTGAGCCTTGCTTAACCGGTAACTTTGGCAAAGTAAATCTTTCAAGTGAATAAGAAAACTGCAGGTACTAAGAAAATACGATTATTAAGAGAAAACGGTCAATGAGGGTTTTTTGTGCCAAGAATCGCCAGAAAAAGAAGCAAAATCATTCATGCACAAGAAACATCTCGAAGTGACGAGAGATGAAACTATTCCTACTTTGCCAAAGTTGCGAGTAGACGCAACGGATTTTGCTAAACTAACCATGCCAAAACGCAGATAACAGCACACTTTGGCAAATTTTCTTCAACAAGTAAGGACGAAACTTTGCCAAAGTGGTTCTGTCCAAGAATTGCATTAAAAATACTGAAATTGAGGCTTGCTTACCCGGTAACTTTGGCAAAGTAAATCTTTCAAATTTATAAAATTTTTCAAAGCAGAAACCGATGCTTCTCGTGGCTTCGAGACAATTTTGCTATCGCAAAATCCCTCAGCCACCGCATTTCCTCACGGTCACTGACGGTTTTTTGTGCCAAGAATCGCTGAAAAAACCATCAAAATCTCACATGCACATAATACGTTTGAAGTGACGAGCAAGAATTGTATGCAAAAAAAGGGCTTTTAGCAAAGTAAAATGGCCTTTGCTGAGGGCCGCGGCAGGTGGGAGGCGGCTACCCCGCAAGGTTTTTTGGCTCTTGCAAAAAAGGAGCAAAACGGGTTGAGAGAAGAACGAAAACCGATTTTGCGACATTTTTTGCAGCCAAAAAACCGCGGAGTAATAGCCGTACACCGACCCTTTTCTGGGCTGTTTTATGCCTGAATTTTTGGAAATATGACGTTTGCTTTTCAATGACCTCTATCACAAATCTTTGCTTGTTAAAGCCCAGAAAAGGGTGCCGCCCAAATAAAAAAAAACTCCAAAAATTTGTTGCAATATGTAATGCTTATCTAAATTCTACCCATGCTCAATACGTCAATTCACCAAAATTTTTAATTCCTAATTCTTAATTTTCTATGTAATGAGGCTTGCTACACAAATCCATAAGTACGCACTGTGGTGGCTGAGATAGGCTTGCCTGTTTTGCTGCTTTGCTCTGTGTGGTGTGAGTGGCAGGTGGGCTATGTTATTTTTGACGGTGGGATTTGCTAGCAGCGCTTTTTAATGCTATTTTTGAAGAAATATTTGAATGTTATGTCACTGAACAAGATTTTGAAAGACCGTAGTGGTGGTAGTTGTGAGCTTTGCCAATCTGAGGAAAATGTTGGGGTATATATGCTGGCTGAGCCGGATGTGCCTGCTTCTGAGGCTAATGCACTGATGCTCTGCGCGGTCTGTAAAGATTTTCTTGATGGAGAGTCTGAGGTGGATGTGCTGCAATGGCGATTCTTAGCTGATACTATTTGGAGCGAGCACTCTGCTGTAAAGGTGGCTTCGTGGCGCATGCTGCAAAGGCTGCGCAGTGATGCTTGGTATGAGGATTTGCTGAACACTATGTACTTGGATGAGGAGGAGCAGGAGTTGGCAGGGGCGCAACAGAGCTCTTCTGATACGCAGGTGGTGCATAAAGATAGTAATGGTGTGGTGTTGCAGGCGGGCGATAGCGTGGTGCTGATCAAAGATCTAAAGGTGAAAGGGAGTAGTATGGTGGCTAAACAAGGTACGGCTGTGCGAAGAATTTCCCTGGATCATGCCAATGAAAAATATATTGAAGGCAAGGTCAATGGACAGACTATTGTGATAGTTACAGACTATGTGAAGAAAATCTAATAGCACAATTATATTGTAATAAAAATTAAATGATATGGTAGAAATGTTGGTTTGGATATTTTTGGGTATTTTGGTGGTGGCGGCCGTATTGGGTATTAGCTATTACAATCGTTTTGTGCGTTTGAAAACGCTGGTATTAGAGGCTTGGAGTGGGGTGGATGTGATGCTGAAACAGCGCTATGACCTCATTCCCAACCTTGTAGAAACAGTAAAAGGCTATGCTGCTCATGAGCAGGGTACGCTACAGCAGGTCACAGAAGCACGTACGCAGGCTATGCGCGCTGTGGATGTGCCTCAACAACAAGCGGCTGAGCAGAATCTGACGCGTGCACTTGGCGGATTGTTTGCGGTGGCAGAGCAGTATCCTGATCTCAAAGCAAATCACAATTTTCTACAGTTGCAGGAGCAATTGGCAAGAATAGAAGGTGATCTAGAAAAAGCACGCCGATACTATAATGGTACGGTGCGCGAGAATAATATTTTGGTGCAGACTTTCCCAAGTAATATTGTGGCAAATATTTTTAATTTTTCTACTTCTAATTTCTTTGAGCTGGATTCTACGAGTGAACGTGAGACGCCAAAAGTAGCCTTCTGATATGCTGTTTGGCAGTAATGTCATACGATTCGCTTGTATATGGGTGCTGCTGCTGCTCTCTGTGTTGGCATTTGGGCAACAGGAGCGCATTTCATCTTTTGAAGCCAAAATTGTGGTGGACACTAGCGGTCTGCTCTCTGTTACGGAAACTATACGTGTGTATGCCGCAGGCGATAAAATCAAACGTGGGATATACCGCAAATTACCTGCCACCAGAAATATCAATGGTAGAGTGATCCCTGCGGAATATAGTGTGGTGTCTGTTCAGAGAAATGGACAGACAGAGAAATATCATACCCGGGCACAAAATAACTTTTGGCTGTATATAGGTGAAGAGGATGTAATGTTGCCTACCGGTTGGCATACTTACGTGATAGAATATGCAAGCAGAAATCAGATAGGATTTTTTGAGAATTACGATGAAATCTACTGGAATGTAACGGGAACAGAATGGGATTTTGCTATTGACTCTGTAAGCGCTAATGTGTATGTGCCAAATAATGCAGAGGTGCTGCAATATGCTTGCTATACGGGCAGAACTGGCAGCAAAGAGAGTGAATGCAGTGCTCAAAAGCTGTCTGCAACACATGTGCAATTTGCCACCAACAGTTTGCAACAGCGTGAGAATCTCACAGTGGCTGTAGGTTTCACCAAAGGCGTTTTGGCATCACCACCACCGCCTACATGGTTTCAGCGCAATGGTATGCTCTTGATAGGCATTGCACTCACTTTGCTATTACTTATTTACTATTTCACCCAGTGGCAGCGACATGGTATAGATCCACAGCGGCCAACCGTATTTCCACAATTCAATGTGCCGGAGAATTTGTCGCCTGCTTCTATGGCGTATATCAAAAATAAATTAAGCTCACACAAGTATCTTACCGCTTCTTTGGTAAATTTGGCAGTGAAAGCTTATGTGCAAATTGTAGAAGAGAAGGAAAGCAAGATGCTGGGATTGTACTCCCAGACTGTTTATAAAGTGGTACAATTGCGTGAAGCGGATGATTCTCTGCCGCTAGAAGAAAAACGCTTGATGAAAGACTTGTTCCGAAGACCTAAAGGTGCACTTTTTAAGAGTGTAATTCTGGATGGGAAGTATGATAGTGATTTTGCAAAAACAGTAAAAAGTTACACTTCCAATCTCAGTAATCAATATAGCTCTATGTTGTTTCATGGACACAATTTGGGAAAAGTGATTCTACCGCTTTTGCTCATCATAGGGTATGCTGTATTTGCTATTTGGTATAATGTGCAGTGGACATACAACACCAATCTTGTGGCAGTAGCCATAGTGCTAGGTGGTGTGGCAATGGCACTGGGTGTTATGGGCAGAGCACTGGCGGAGTATTGGAAAACGGCGATTGTGATATTCACTGGGGTTTTTGCCTTGGGAATTGGGGTGTTTCTGTTTTTCACGGCTATGTACATACGCACAGAGCCCAATTATGGCGTGATCTTAATAATGCTGGTCAATTTGGCTTTGTTAATGATATTTTCATATCTAATCAAAAAACCTTCAGAGGAAAAATTTAGATTACAGTCTTTGATTGCCGGATTTGAGATGTACCTGCGCACAGCTGAAGAGCAACTACTGCAATACCACAATCCACCAGAAATGACTTCACAACAGTATGAGAAACTGTTACCATATGCCATGGTATTTGGTGTTGATCGGATTTGGGGAGAGAAGTTTGCAAGAAAACTCCAACAATCAGGTACAGAATCTACTTATGTGCCTACATGGTATGTAGGAAACCACGCATTTAACAGCAATTTTGCATCAACTCTCAACTCCAGCATGACGCGAATGGTCACCAGCACTTCTACAGATACCAGCTCTTCAGGTAGCGGATCTGGTGGAGGAGGTTTCTCTGGAGGCGGCGGCGGCGGAGGCGGTGGAGGCGGCTGGTAGTCCCGGCTTACCCTATGGCACAACACAACATCCTTGTGCAATGTGCATACATGTAGTATATTTACCACACTTTTTTTTAATTTAAAATCTGACAAATAATGCGCAAAATATTGATTACAGGATCCTTAGGGCAGATTGGGACAGAACTTGTGAAGGCTCTTAGTGCAAAATTTGGAGCGGATAATGTTATCGCTTCAGATATACGAGAACGAAACAATGCCTTTCCTGAAAATCAATATGAGCAATTGGACGTCATGGACTATGAAAAATTTGAAAAAATAGTCATAGACAACAATGTAGGAGAAATTTATCACCTGGCAGCGCTTCTTTCTGCCACGGCAGAGAAGCATCCACTAATGGGCTGGGATCTGAATACCAAAACCTTGATCTTCATCCTGGAACTGGCAAAGGCAGGAAAAATTGACAAGATATTTTGGCCGAGCAGTATTGCCGTTTTTGGTAGAGGTGCACATAAGATGATGACTGGCCAAGAAGACGTGCGCAACCCGCTTACTATGTATGGTGTGGCCAAAATGGCCGGTGAAAACCTCTGCGAGTATTACTTTACAAAATTTGGTGTAGATGTGAGAAGTATCAGATATCCTGGTCTCATCAGCCACTCAGCACCCGCAGGTGGCGGCACCACAGACTATGCCGTTGAGATATTTCATCACGCACTAGACAAAAATGCTTATACATCCTACATAGACAAGCATACCTATATGCCAATGCTATATATGGATGATGCCATTGCAGGCACATTGAAACTCATGTACACAGAGGTTGACAAAGTTTCTGTACGCACATCATACAATCTTGGTTGTATGTCATTTAATCCAGAAGAGCTAGCGGCAGCCATTCAAAGAGTAAGACCTGATTTTCAAATAAGTTATGCGCCAGACTTTCGTCAACAAATTGCAGAGAGTTGGCCACATAGTATAGACGATACTGTCGCCAGAAAAGATTGGGGTTGGCAGCCACAATTCACCCTCAATCGCATGGTAGAAGACATGCTCATGCATTTGAGCAGTAGGAGCGAGCTGGCATGACAGTTTTGCAAGAAGTCTATCAGTATTTGAGGCAGAGTTTCCCGGAAATTAGTCCGGAGCATCTCACGCCACTCTCGGCCGATGCCTCAGACCGCAAATACTTTAGGCTACAGCTCCAACACCGCAGCCTAATTGCTACGTATAGTGAAAATAAAGAGGAAAACAAAGACTTTATCTACATTGCTAGCTTATTAGCAGGGCATGAGATTCCTGCACCCAAAGTCCTGCAGCACAGCAATGATATGCGCATCTATCTGCAGTCAGATGCAGGCAGCCAAGCATTGCTCAGCAAAATCAGCAGCAGCACTCGCGCAGACAATCTAGTCACTTTGCAGCAAGTTATTACCCAACTCATAGCCATGCAATGGAATGTGCATAGTAGCATAGACTATGAGCAACTGCATCATCATAGAAGTTTTGATGCGCCACTCATTTACAGAGATCTATTCTATTTTAAACACTACTTTTTAGACCTCAAAGAGTTGGCATACAATGAGGCCGCATTGCTTAGAGATTTTGAGCAACTCGTACATAATGTGCAGAACATCCGGCATCGTGCCTTTATGTATCGTGATTTCCAATCACGAAACATACATTTTCATGAAAATCAATACATCTTCATAGACTTTCAGGGTGGCATGTACGGCCCGGTATTGTATGATTTGGTCTCGCTCATTTGGCAGGCCAAAGCGGGAATCAGCGCACAAGATAAAGAGCAGCTCTTCCAGCATTATCTCACAGAAACAAGCAAATTTTTATCCACAAAATTGTCAGAGTCGGAGTGGAGAATAGACTACAATCACCTCACGCTCCTCAGGCTGCTACAAGTAATGGGTGCTTATGGCAAATTAGGTCTCTTACACAACAAAAAACACTTTCTGGAAAGCATAGAAATGGGCATAGCAAACCTTAAAGAAATCCTTCCTTACACATTCATGCAAGAATTTCCTGCAATCCGGCAAATTATAAAACAATTATGACAGCAAACGCCCAAACCCTCACAGTACATATCCGCAGTTTTTCCTACAAAGATTCTATACCAAAAGACCCTTCAGGCAACGGTGGCGGCTATGTTTTCGATTGCCGTGGAATCCTCAACCCAGGGAGATTTGCAGAGTACAAAACCCAAACAGGCCGTGATGCAAACGTCAAGGAATTTCTGGAAAGGCAAACCGCCATGCCACAATTTCTGGACACAGTGGCCACTTTGGTGAGCATATCCTTAGAAGATTACATAAATAGAGGTTTCCAGCATCTAGACATCAACTTTGGTTGCACTGGTGGACAACACCGCAGTGTCTATGCCGCAGATTGGCTTACAAATTATGTGCAGCACAAATTTCCGCAAGTACAAGTAGTTACAGAGCACGTAGTGCAAGAAAGAAAAAATTGGATCAATCATGCCTACTGACCTCAAAGCCATGATATTTGCAGCAGGTCTTGGCACCAGGCTGCAACCCTTCACGCACACCGCTCCCAAAGCACTGTATCCCATCAATGGCAAACCCGTTTTGCAGCGAAATATAGAGTATCTCAAGCACTACGGCATTACATCCATAGTCATCAACACCCATCATTTTGCCGAGCAAATAAATCAGTTTTTAGAACAGAACCACAATTTTGGTATAAATATTCAGCTTTCCTATGAGTCCGAATTGCTAGAAACCGGCGGTGGTCTCATACAGGCTTCCAAATACTTGAAAGACAGCACATTTGTAGTGCTCAATGCGGACGTGCTCACCAATGCAGATTTGGGCGCAATGATTGTCGCGCATCATACCTCACCAAGATTGGCCACTCTAGCGGTGGATCAGCGCCACAGCAGCAGACAACTCGTTTTCAATGCACAACATCAGCTTCAAGGATGGGTCAATCACAACACAGGAGAAAGTGTTGGTAGTGTAAATAACAGCACATTACGCTCCTTCAACGGCATGCACATCATAGACCCGCAGTTCTTCTCTGCCAATCAAAGAATAGGCAAGTTTTCCATCATTCACAGCTACTTAGACCTCATGCAAAACCATGCCATTGTAGCGCATGATGTGAGCCACAGCAAATTCATAGACATAGGCAAACCGGAAAACACAGCCCTAGCAAGCCAACTATTTCCATAGCAGCCAACAGTAATTTTTTTATTTTTTTTGGGCGGCTCTGTGCATAGGATTTGCTCAGCCGCAAAACCTATTCACAGACCGGGCTCTTAGCTAAATTGCACTCAATTTTTGCTACAAAAAAGTGCTGCCCTGCGGTTTTCAACCGTTCGGTCGGCCTCAACCCGCATTGCAGCCTTTTTGTACAGCAAAAATATTTCGTGCAATACCGCTGCGATCCCTGCCGCGTTCCGGCTGGTGTTTTAAGTGAGGTTGAGCGTCTATACATCGCACCAACATATTTTGAAAATTGAAAAACCCGTACTTTTTTTGCAAAAAGTACAGGTTTCCAAACATTTTCATAGGTATCTGCGCAAGTCTGAAATTTTCATCATGCGCAGTAAAGGTCGTCGCAATTTACTGCACACCCGCAGCCCAGTAAGACCATTCTGTGCCATTGTACACACAAAGTATCTTACGCACCGCGTCATACACAATCATGCCTGCGGAAGGCGAGTCTATATTGATCTCAGGATTAGACAATTTAGGAAGAATCATAGCCTGTTGATCAGATTCTAGAATCAGAATTCCATTCACAGCAGAATCTTCTGCTCCAATTATACTTTTCCCATCTTCTGCTGCCTGTAAGCCAGGAACTTGTTGGGGCGTCAAATCCAGTGTGCCATCATGCGTAGCATCTTGAGGGTCTCTGGAGCTGTAATCAAAAGTGCCATCTGCCAGTCGTAGTTTCACTCGCCCATTGGTAGCATCTACATACAGCGTACCTTGTTCAGTAACACCAGTTGGGGTTTCCACATATGGTAGCAATAAGCCCTTTGGACCTTCTGCAAACTCAAGAGAAACAGAGCTATTGGTCACCGCGTTCTTGCCTATGGCTACCTGTGCCACACAATGCGCGGAAAATAGGAAAATAGAAATATAAATTAAATTTTTCATCTTTTTCAAGTTAATTAGTTACAAGTAGGTTGAGTAAAACATCTCCAGGCACTATTAGCTGGAACAGCCTCGTCAACAACATAGATTCTCAAACATTGCAGCGTAGTGTCAAACACTGCCATACCATCTACCCAATCTTGCTGTGGAATATCCGTTTCCGGATTGGCAACACGATTAAGTACAAAACCTCTTGATGGTGACTCCAACACCAAGTGAGCTCCCTTACGCACTCCAGGCCAGTTGTCTGGACCTTCAGATGCACGTTGTAAATCTGTAATACCTACCAATGCTGACTCAATGTTGGTACCAGCAGTATTAGCAAGTTTGTAACATGCTCCTGTGATATTGATGGTAACACGTGCTATGTCTGGAACTCCTGTACAAGTAGGATCTACTACATAATCAAAATTATATGTACCTACATTCATTGCAGAAGCATGGAAAACGTCAGCCATCAGTTCGCCAGTTTGGTCAACATCTACCCAGTAACCTGTGTTGTCCGGGTCGTCTGTAAGCAGTGCAAAAAGGTTTATGGCATCAGACACATCTTCTATATCTATAGTTATCGTTTGTCCGGTACCTGCATTTGGCGTTGCGTCTGAAGGCAACAGCGTGTATTCACGCTGCGCGAACAAACAGCCACCAGGATAAGTAATTTGTACCATGTAATCACCTGGATGCACTGTATTGTCAAAGTTGCTTATCGTATATCTATTTCTTCCAACTCCACTTGCATTAGGTATCGGAGTGCCGTTGAAGAACCACTCATAGGTCAAATGCTGGTAACCTTGGATAAACAAAGAGCCCATTTGTCCAGGACAGAAATCCGTAGCATTTAAGGTAGGTACCACTATGGTAGGCGACACAAAGATTCGTACTTGTCTTTGACGACCACAATTGTCAGTGATTTGAACTAGGTAAGTTCCAATATCCGCCACTGTAAACACAGGGCTGGTTTGAGGAGCAGTAGGGTTTTCAATAGGTTCCCCATTATATTCTACAATTTGGTATTGTAGATTTGAACTTGTAGCATTGATATGCAATTCATAACCACCTGTAGCACAAGCGCTTGATGCAAAACCACGATATTGTATGCCTGTAGGGTTTATTTCAATCTCTTCCAAAACTTGACGGCAATACTTTTGCTGTCGAGTGGCACCAAAGCCAAATCGAATATCATTTGTGGTCTGCATACCGTTCACATATGTACTATGCTGTACCAAAATTCGGTAACGGCCAGTCTGGGTAATTAGGTAATTAGAATTGCCGATGGTTACTGGCGTTGTTAGTGGAATAGGGTATGCTGTAATCATCCTAGCTTGAGTAGGATTGGTATTATTTAAATCAGATCCTTCTGTATAGAGCACACCAGTGTCTGGATGTCCCCAAGAGTTTTGTTCAGGATACCATTTTTGCAAGAAAAGCTGGTGTTTTGCCAAATTGCTGGTGAGAGTGGTTGAGAGACTGGCGCCATCACAGGTATAGTTGACATTGGTGTTATAATTACTGATAACCTTTCCTGGTAAAGTTTGCGTTGTGGTCCCGGATCCACAAGTATGGGTATAATTAAAAGTATAAGTACCTGCTGGCCAAGATTCAACATACATAATACCATCTGCAACTGCTGATGTCGATCCAGGATTTCTAATATATTGTGTTACATTAACGGGTAGAGGACCAAATTGTGCTACAAACGCCGCAGGAGCTTGTGTAACAGTCACAGTTTGTAAAGATGCCCCTCGAACACTGGGAGTGCCGGAATTAACAAACATAGAAAAAGTTCCTCTATCAGGAGAACAAGCACCATATGAATAAAAACTAATACCATACTGACTTGAACCTAAAATGGAGCTAGTTTTTGATAATGTGGTGGTGTTATTTGTACAACCGTCACTTACAGTAGCACGGTAGGTGCCTTCAGGTACGCCCGTTAAACTTAGGCCACTGTAATTAGTTTTATATATAGTGTTGTCCGGAGCAAAACTGCTGTTGTATTGGCTGGCAATGAATGAAGTATCTACTGTACCATCCGGTAATATTTTTTCTAAAAGTAGTCTAAAACCTTGTCCACCATTGGCCATATAATCAAATCCACTGAAATTTGATAATTGTAGTATGATTGCGGCTGTACATGAAGTCTGGAGTAAGTTGATGTTAAAATTTTTCTCAGCATTTGGTGTATTATATGCAATAGGTCCAGTTGTATTTCCACATGCATCAGCAATACTTATTTGCACGTTACGAGATGCAGTTGTTGTAAAGTCATATTCCCAAAGAAAACCATTCAATTCGGTAGCTGTATTCAACGTTCTTGTTACAATTTGGGCGCCGTTGTCTATATTGAATGTTACGGTTACAGGGAAAATTTCAGCTCCCACATTTGTTTGTTCCACCCCATTGATAGAACGCGTAATTCTGGATCTCCGTTCTATTACTTGACAATTGCGCTGTGCAATATCTACAGGCCTACTACCAATATGAAATTCATGTGTTATAGAATAAGTAACAGTAGGTGGATTAATTACAAATGTAGAAATCTCTGCTGTACCACAACTGTCTAAAACTCTCATGGAGTAGGTGCCATTGGGCAACACATTGGGGAAAGTGTAGGTAGTTGCCGTAGTTTGTGGGCTGGTAGCCACTACTGCTCCTGTAGCTTGATTGATGATAGAATATACATAAGGTCCCACGGAAGGTGTAGTGAGATTAGCCGTAACTGTACGATACGTACATTGATTCACTCGACCTGTAACTACTGGCACTATAATTTGGTTGGCTACAGTGAAATCTCTTGTAACAATACGTGTTTGCCCTTGATCTACCTCAGTAACTTCCATGCGGTAGCTACCTGCGGCTAAGTTGCCAAAAGTTTGGCTAAATGTAGCACTGCTCGCCACCATCGTGTATGGATTGCTTGGGGAAACTCCACTCACAAGATTGTTGGCAGGAACCGTTACAAGCCTGAACGTGAAGCTGCTCTGACCGGGATTTGCACCCGTGAAATTTGCAGTAACTCCACCATTACCGGCACAAGTTTCCGGGATTGGTGTGAGTGTGAAATCAAAATTGCTCGCCCAACTATAGGACGCAAAAAATACAATTAGTAGTAAGGCTGAATAGCTCTTGCTACCATTTAGGTAAAGATTTTTCATTTGGTACAATTAGTTCTGCAATATTACGACAAGAAACTCATAATAAAAGAAAAATTGTTAAATTTTCGGGTGATTTTATATTTATTGGTACTACAAAAATATTTATATTACCTTTATAATGAAATGATTACAAATAAATACTTGGATAATTTAATAAGAACGCTTGTAAAATTTTTTGTTTTTGTTGTGAATAAATATTGCGTGAATCTCGGTAAAGTAGGTTTTTTTTAAGAAAAAATTACTTTAGCTCAAATCAAGATTATTTCTTTGAGATTTAGTTTGACTAGACTGTTAAACCAAAGCTTTTAAAAATTGTTGTAAAAGAATATTATCACTGAGAAAAAAGATTAATTCCTGTTTAAAATTTAAATAAGAATTTTTGATTTAGCTATTTATATTCTTTTGAAGCATTGCAAATACGTATGAAACAGAATAAATTGTGAAATGAAAATATATGAAAAATATTACAATATGATTGCCTAGTTAATAAGAATATTATGAGACTTTTGAATAATTGATTTGAGAAAAAGAAATCGTCATTTGAACTAAT
>JAUNRT010000023.1 GCA_030535475.1 Weeksellaceae bacterium
AAATTAGTTCAAATGACGATTTTTTTTTCTCAAATCAATTATTCAAAGGTCTCTCCAAGCTACATTGAAGCAATAAAAAAAGTACAAACAATTGAAACATAACAATTTCAAAAATTATTTATACTTGTACATTGAATCTGTTATTAATACACGCCAGGGATCTAACTAAAAAATTAGACACCAATCCAATTTTCATAAAAAACTGCTTTTCAACACATTAAAAGACTACTTCTTTATCAACTGCTGTGTTGCAATGGCTGATTATTTCACCCCTACGGCAGTACGCACGCGTTGTAGAGTGGCATTTGCTACTTCTGAAGCTTTGTTAGCACCCACCGCCAAAATGTGTTCTACATCATCTGGATGCTGCAGATAGTAATTAAATTTTTCTCTAGCATCAGCATATTTATGTAGTATTTTCTCGTAAAGAGCTTGTTTTGCGGTGCCATATCCATAGCCGCCTTGTGTATAGTTTTGGCGCATGGCATCTATCTCGCTTTCTGTAGCCAAAAGTTTGTAGAGAGCAAAAACATGGCAAGTATCCGGATTTTTTGGTTCTTCCACCGGGGTGCTGTCGGTCATGATTTTCATGACTTGCTTGCGCAGTGGTTTGTCATCTAGGAAAATGTTGATGAAGTTGTTGCGGCTTTTAGACATTTTCTCGCCATCTATTCCGGGAACTATCATGCTATCTTCATTGATGCGTGCTTCCGGCAGCACAAAAGTTTCACCCATTTGATGGTTAAATCTTTCCGCCACACTTCTGCTTATTTCTAGATGCTGCAGTTGGTCTTTTCCCACAGGAACTATTTCTGCATCATATAGTAAGATGTCTGCCGCCATGAGTATAGGATAGGTAAAGAGTCCACCATTCACATCACCAAGCCTATCTGCCTTGTCTTTGAATGAATGTGCCAGGGTGAGCCGCTGATATGGAAAGAAATTCAAAAGATACCACATGAGCTCTGTCACTTGAGGCACATCAGATTGGCAATAAAAAGTAGTCATATCCGGGTTCAAACCCAAAGCCAACCAAGCAGCCGCAGTATTGAGTCTGTTTTCCTTCATTTGAGCAGCATCTTTTATCTGCGTGAGCGCATGCAAATCTGCAATGAAAAGAAAACTGGCTTCATCCGATTCATTGGCCATAGCTATTGCTGGTTCTATTGCGCCGAGTAGATTGCCCAAATGTGGTGTCCCCGTACTTTGTACTCCTGTGAGTATTCTAGCCATAATAAGGTTTTATAACTATTTTATATTAGTATGCTTCGTGTCCGTCGTGGCAGTATGCGTGGTTTCCCATTATCCCAGTTGAGAGGTTGTTTTAGGTTCCTCAGGGGTCGATGGAAAAGCTTTTTCTCTAAAAAGTAAGATTATAGCACCGCCTATGCTTATAGCACTGTCTGCTATATTAAATACAGGTGAGAAAAATGTACCGCTATACCCACCTATCACAGGCACAGATTGAGGAATATTGTAATCAAAAAGTGGAAAATGGAGCATATCCACCACACATCCTTGAAAGATAGGTGCATATCCGGTGAAATCAGCTTGTGAAATACCGGGATAGTATCTATTCCAGTCTTGTGTAAACTCGTTCCAGGTAGTACCCGTATCGAATATTAAGCCGTAAAATGTACTATCTATTACATTACCTATTGCACCTGCCAAGATCAGAGACATGGGCAAGATAAACCATGAGTTGCTTTTTTGCGCACGTGTATTGGTGACTACGTAATATATGATACCTACTATCAGTATCCATCTAAAAATGGCCAGACCTATTTTCCCTGCCAATCCACCCCACTGCATCCCATATGCCATCCCGGGGTTTTCTACGAAAACCAGATAAAACCAATCGTCAAAAACCATAAGGGATTCGCCGATATGAAAATTAGTTTTTATATAAAATTTTGATACCTGGTCTATAACAACAACCAGTAAGGCAATAAACAGAAATTTCTTCAAAATATGGCTGTGTTATTGGCGGTTTTTGGCTTCAATGCTCAAAGTAGCATGTGGCACCAACTTCAATCTTTCTTTGTTGATAAGTTTACCAGTCACACGACAAATACCATAGGTTTTATTTTCTATTCGAATCAATGCGTTTCTTAGATCTCTCAAGAATTTCTCTTGTCTACCGGCAAGTTGGGCATTTTGCTCTTTGCTCATGGTTTCAGAACCTTCTTCAAAAGCCTTAAAGGTAGGCGAAGTATCGTCTGTTCCATTATTTTTATCGTTGATAAAAGATTCTCTTATGAGTTCTAGATCACGTTCTGCTTTTGCTATTTTGTCTTCTATTATCTCTCTGAATTCCAACAACTCCGCGTCAGAATATCTTGTGGTTGTATCGTTTGCCATTGTTATAATTTTTCAATTTCAATTAAAGCTACAATTTCGTCAATTATTTCTTTTTGTGCAACATTTTTGTCAACAGATTGCGCAATTTCTACCGCCTGTGTTTCTGTTTTTATGTAATCTGAGTTTTCTTCTATGGCCTCTTTCAGTAAGTCATCCGTTTCTACATGTATTCGGATTTTGTCAGTGACTTCAAGACCGGCTCCTTTTCTCAAATTTTGAATGCGGTTTACCATCTCACGAGCAAGGCCTTCGCTTCGCAACTGTGGCGTGATGTAGGTATCTAGTGCAATGGTAAGATTTCCTTCAGAATTCACTACCCAGCCTTCAATATCTTTGATTTTGATTTCTACATCCTCACGTTTAAGTAGATATTCTTCATCTTCACCTATTTTCACTGGCACCTCTCCTAGCTCTTCCAGGATTTGTATGTCATACGTATCCAATTGCGATATGGCGGCTGCTACAGCTTTCATCATTTTCCCCACTTTCGGACCTAATTCTTTGAAGTTGGGCTTGATTTCTTTTACCCACTGATCCGCAGCTTCTTCCTGTGTCAGGATTTGTATCTCTTTTACATTCACCTCCTGCTTCAGCAATTCTGAAATCTCTTGCAATCTTTGCTGCATTTTTCCATCAAGCGCAGGGATTAGCACTTTCTGCAATGGTTGTCTCACCTTCAGGTTTGCTTGCTTGCGT
This sequence comes from Weeksellaceae bacterium, assembly GCA_030535475.1. GTDB lineage: Bacteria > Bacteroidota > Bacteroidia > Flavobacteriales > Weeksellaceae > JAUNRT01. The sequence goes on from JAUNRT010000023.1 coordinate 3,058, forward strand.
AGTGAAAAAATCATACTCGTAGCACGCTGTGCTAGGTGTGTTTTCTCTTGCAGTTCGGTCTGCACTTTCTCCGGATCATATTCCGGGAAGTGGCTCAAATGCACAGACATCTCCTCTCCTTGCAGTTTGGTGAGATCTCTATATAGCCTGTCCATAAAAAATGGAGCTATCGGTGATGCAAGTTGTGCTATGGTTTTGAGTACAGTATGCAGCGTTTGGTAGGCTGCAATTTTATCTACAGAATACTCTCCTTTCCAGAATCTGCGTCTGCTCAATCGCACATACCAGTTGCTCAGATAATCCCCTGTGAAAGCTTGGATAGCTCTTGCAGCTCGTGTAGGCTCATAATCTGCGTAATAAGCATTGACTTCACGTATCAGGGTATGCAATTCAGATATTATCCATTGATCCAGCTCCGCTCTTTGATTCAGTGGCACTTGCTCTGCTGTATTGTCAAAACCATCTACATTAGCATACAAGGCAAAGAATGAATAGGTGTTGTATAGTGTTCCGAAGAATTTTCTTCTGGCTTCTTCAACGCCATCTAAGTCAAATTTGAGGTTCTCCCAAGGTTGGGCGTTCGCAATCATATACCATCTTGTAGCATCTGGACCATACTTTTCTATGGTTTCAAACGGATCTACGGCGTTGCCTAGCCTTTTAGACATTTTCTGTCCGTTTTTGTCCAACACCAATCCGTTAGACACAACATTTTTATAGGCAATGTCATCAAACACCAATCCGGCTATAGCGTGCAGCGTATAGAACCAACCTCGCGTTTGGTCCACTCCTTCTGCTATGAAATCTGCTGGTATGATTTGGTCCAGTGTTTTGCTTCCATGATTGAATGGGTAGTGCCATTGCGCATACGGCATAGATCCACTGTCAAACCACACGTCTATCAGATCTGCTTCACGGTACATAGGTTCACCATCAGCAGTCACCAATACTATCTTGTCCACAATGTTTTTGTGCAGATCTATTCGGCCATAATTTTCTTCAGAGTAATTCTCTGGCTCAAAACCTTCAAAAGGATTCTCTGTGAGTACACCGGCTTCCATGGATTTCTGGATTTCATATATCAATTCTTGCATGGAACCTATGCAGATTTCCTGATTTTTGTCTTCCGTACGCCAAATAGGCAAGGGTATTCCCCAATATCTAGAGCGCGAAAGATTCCAATCTTTTGCTTCTGACAGCCAGTTGGCAAACCTGCCTTCACCGGTAGATTTTGGCTTCCAGTTGATGCGCTGGTTCAGTTCAACCAGTTTTTGACGGTTTTCAGCAATCTTTATGAACCAACTGTCTAGTGGATAATATAGAATTGGCTTGTCCGTACGCCAGCAGTGCGGGTAGCTGTGTTTGTATTTTTCTGCTTTGAAGGCGAGGTTATTTTCCTTCAAATGAATTATGATATCTACATCTACAGATTTTTCCGGTTCTTGCCCTGCATCATAGTATTCATTCTTCACAAATTTACCCCCAAATGGCTCTGGCAATATAGACAAGAATCTACCTTGAAGATCCACAAGTGGCACGGCTTTGCCATTATTGTCCAACACAAGCATTGGCGGCACACCATTGTCTTCTGCCACGCGAGCATCATCTGCACCAAATGTAGGCGCTATGTGCACTATCCCGGTCCCATCTTCTGTAGTCACAAAATCACCGGCGATCACACGAAACGCTTGGTCAGCATTTTCATGGGGTGTTGCCCATGGTAAAAGCTGCTGATATTTGGTCCCTACAAGTTCATTACCGGAAAATTCTTTTATGATTTCGTACGGGATTTTTTGCTGCAAATCAGTATCCCAAGCTTCTTCCAATTGATCAACAGGAGTATATTTACCCGTGAACAAAGAGGGCAATAAATCTTTGGAGAGCACCACATGCTCAGGTTGCAACGTGTATTGATTGTAGGTGCGTACCAAAACATAGATCAATGAATTGCCTACAGCCAGTGCGGTATTTGAGGGCAAAGTCCAAGGTGTTGTAGTCCAAGCGAGTATATAAGTATCTCCTTCAATTTCGCTAAAAATAGAGTTGCTATCCTTATCCACTGCAAACTGTGCAACCACCGTGCTGTCACTCACCTCTTGATAAGTACCTGGCATATTCAGCTCATGCGAGCTCAATCCCGTTCCCGCTTTAGGAGAATAGGGCTGAATGGTGTAGCCTTTGTACATAAGATTCTTATCATACAACTGCTTTAGCAGCCACCACACACTCTCCATATATTGCGGCGTGTAGGTGATATATGGGTCGCTCAGATCCACCCAATAGCCCATTTTGTCCGTGAGATCATTCCACACGTCTGTGTAGCGCATCACAGCCTTCTTACAGGCAGCATTATACTCTTCTATTGAAATTTTACTACCAATATCTTCCTTGGTAATCCCTAGCTCTTTTTCTACACCCAACTCTATTGGGAGTCCATGCGTATCCCAACCTGCTTTGCGCTTTACTTGCTTCCCTTGTAGTGTCTGATATCTACAGAAAATATCCTTGATGGTACGCGCCAGTACATGGTGTATTCCGGGCATACCATTGGCAGAAGGCGGGCCTTCAAAAAACAAAAATTCTTCGTTGCCACTGCGGGTTTCCACACTTTTGGCAAAGGTGTTACCTTCCTTCCAGAACTGTAGCTCCTCTTTTGCCAATCCTACAAGATCCAGTTGCTTGTATTCTGGAAAATTCGATGTTGTCTTGGATGCTGTATTCACTGTGTTTTTTTACAATTTGCGAATTTACAATTTTTTTGAATTTTATAAACCTATATCCCCACTTTGTTTTTTCAGCTTTATTGGCAATTGCGTGTCCTAAGCAGATTGCACACACCCGGGAACCTGTACCTGTCCTTATCGTTGCCGGGAAAATAAAACTTGTCCATCCAGAATTGTCATTTCAAGAAGCTTACCCATTATGCTAGCTTATATTTTTTTTGGGCGGCCCGCCACAGGGCAAAAAAGATAAATCTTACTGTGAAATCGTATTTTTTCTGCCCTGTGGCGGCGGTGTCCGGCTACAAGTACGCAGCTGCAAAACCGCAGTCAGTAGGCAAAACAGGATTTTCATTATTTCAAATCTGTTTTGCCTCTTCCTGCAATGGTTTTTCAGCTTTGCGGGCTTTTCGCCTACCACCTGCCGCGTTATCGCGTCCACATTCACAGAGCAACTACGTTTCTACTGCGCGACCTAGCGATCATTGTTTTTGGGCTTGCCAACGGCAGGGATTTTTAGCACAAAAGTTCAATAGAATTACCTATCTTGAACCTTGCACAAATGCCCAATCGAAGAACTTCATCCCCGCTTTTGGCAAACCATGGTTAGTGGCTGACTTTATTCTTTCCAATGTTGTTTTAGCATATTTAGTACCAGGTCGTCAAAATTCCAACCAATTTTTCGGGCTGCCAATGCGGTTAAACTGTCTTGGTCTTGGCGGTGTGGACGTGAAGCACCTGTCATATTTGGTTTCATATTCAGGTCAAACAAGAAGTATTTTCCGTCTGCATTGGCTCGGCAGTCAATACGAATAGGAGCTTTAGCGTTCACTAATTTTGATGCTTCTTCACATTGTCTGCAAAGTTGTTTAATATCTGATTGTTCCATTTCATCGTCTGTCAAAACTTCGCTGTTGTTGATAACGGCAACCCTTCCGTTGTAAGGTGCAATTCCGTTTTCGTGATTGAACCGCTTTACAGGCGGTAAACTCCAATAGGCATTTTTGATTATGGGATTTCCATTGATTATGTATTTGCCTTTTGGCATAATTGTAATGGTAATTTCCTGGCCCGATAAAAATTCTTCTACATAAAGTGCTGCTCCATAGTTTTGAGAATTAAACATTTCGTTCAATATCGCTGTTAATTCTTCTGTGTTTTTCACAACAGAAACACCTTGACTGCCTCTGCCACGAATGGGTTTTGCTACAACAGGAAAAGGAAAGTCAATGTTATATTTACTGATATTGTCGTGTGTTATGATTACTGATTGTGGTATAGGTAGTTTATTTGCTTTCAGCAAATTGTTCGTTACCCATTTGTCATCATACAAATCTACATTTTCGGGAATTTGTCCCACAACAGAAATGCCTTTATGCATAAAATCTTCAATCGGATGTCCTTTGTATAAAACCGTATTAAGCCAAATAACAGTTGCTCCTTTGTCAATGGCTGATTGTATTCCTTCGGTTGTGTCGGGAAAAACCCATTCCAAATCACATTCAATTTTCGGGTTTGAAACAGGCGTTATGATGTTTATATTTTGTCTTTGAAGCGAATAGGAAATGTCCGCACCACTGTCAGAGTATCCGCCCGGTTTCATCGGTTTTATTATTCCGTTTCGTTCGGGTGGTGTTTTTGTCTGATATATTATTGCTACTTTTTCTGTCAATATTTCCTTTTAAAGTTTGTCTCAGTTAAGCTTGCCACTAACGTTTCACCGCTTGGCGATGCGGCGGCTATCAAAGCACAAAAATTGGGTTTTGCACTAAAGTTCAATCGAAGAACCTATATTGAATTTAGCACTTCAGCCGTCATATTGCCAACCCGATGTTTATGGCAGCCTTTTTTGTCATTCGATTAGTTTTTCAATTTAAGTTTCATCATTATGTCAGTCTGTTCGTCGTTGCCAAGTTTGAAAACATGTTTGTCAAACTCTACAAAGCCGTTTTTCTTGTAAAAATTTATCGCTCTCTGATTTTCTTCCCAAACACCTAGCCAAACAAAGTCAGAATCATTTCGTTTGGCGACTTCAATCGCTCTTTCATACAAAAGTTGTCCAACACTTTTTCCGTGGAAGTCTTTCAAAACATAAATTCGTTCAATTTCAAGTCCGTTATCGTCTTGAAGTTCAGTTTGTGATTGTCCAAAGTTTAGTTTCAGATAACCAATTACATTTTTGTCATGTGTCGCAAAATAAAACTCTGCATTTTTGTCGTTGAGTTCAGTCGTCAATTTCTGCCTAGAAAATCCTTCTTCTAAATATTTATTCATATTGTCTTCGGAATTTCCTGCCGAAAAAGTTTCATAAAAAGTTTGTCTGCCAATTTTCTGTAATTGGTCAATGTCGTTAAGTGATATTTTGTCAATTTTAATTTTTGTCAATTTTCTGTCTGTCGGTCTGTTGCTCTAAGAATGCCATAAACATAGCAATAGCAAAACTACGGACTAATCTATATTGGAGTTTTCCTCATTCTTTTTGCGGCTCACGATGAGTATCCAATCATCTTCCAGAATCAAGTATCCATACTCATATACAAAGTGGTAGAGATCATTTTTCTTAGTTTCATAAGTGTGGGTGAGATATGTGAAGTCAAAACCCTTTTTCTGGAGTTGATCTTTCTTTATTTTTTTATAATCCAATTTGCCTAGAAGTTCTTCCAGGATACGGCGGTTTTGCTTGAGTATATTGTTGATTTTTCGAACTATACTTTGGTCGATACTATTTCTTCGGTTGTTGAAACTATTTCTACAACTTTCATCACAATATTTTTTATCTATTCTACCTTTGAGCGGTCTGTCACAAAACAAGCAGTTGGATCTCATAATTGCTACCTCGTATTGGTTATTGATGATTTTATAATGCAGTTCCTATACAAAATATGATGAAAAGTTTTTGAACTTATTGTTGTATTTTGATAAAAAATTTCGTGGCTAAAACACGATAAAATCAAAGAATGACGTATGTTTTAACAACTTGTTTAAACAAATTTACGAAAACTTTTTGATATCTACAATACGTTAATTACACATTCAAAAAACATTTTTTTTGACGATAATTCGGTTTTGTCACTATGGAAATTAGCTTTTCATATAGGCTAAATCGCTCCACAATTTTGGAGCGAAATGAAATACAAAAATTGTAATGAATTTTTATTACTACTCCTGAGGTATGCGCAATTGAATCACGGTGGTGTCTGTGCGCTCAGAGAATTCCTTGGAGTCGGAAATGGCGATAGTACGCTTGGTGGTTATTTTTTTTGGAATTCCAGGGTAATAGAACAACTGAAATTCATGCTGATCACGGATATCAAAGTCCCATTTGTTCAGTTTTTGGACAGCTTGTGCTCCACCAACTTTTTGCAAATATGAACTCACAAACCTTTGAGAGTCTTCTTCACTCAGCGTCACATTTTCTTCTATCACACAGAAGAATTGTTCCGGGTTTATGTGCACAACCTCAAGCTCTGCATTGCCAAAAACGGTTTGCCCTCCTAAGCTGGGAAACGACTGCACATAGGTATTCTTGATTTTTGGATCCAAAACTACGCCGAGCAGATAATGCACGAGAAATACATCTTTCAGGAAGGTTTGCTCTACATACTCTTCATTGCTCATCATGTGTTGCATGTTGGTAAGCTCAGCCAAAGCTCTCACATCTTTCATATCTACGGTATCCGGCAAGGATGCAATCAAGTTTTCATACATGTCAGTAAATTGACTGTTGATTTCATCCGCATTCAGCAATTGTTCATATGTGCCGTATTGATCTGTTTTGTAGATAATTTCAACCTTCGAAAATTTGCGTAAATTATCAAAATATTTAGGACTTAACTGGCCTTCAAAAGCGCTCCAATCATAGTCATACATCCACAAAATAGTATAGCTTTTTTCAGAGGCATCAAGGATTCGCATCTGTGAGTGAAATGTAAGATGCTTGTCCTGAATCACTTGGCTGTGTACCACTTCATGCGTGTACCTATCTATCGTAAAATCAAAATGATCTCCAATACTCCATGAGGACATGATGGGAAGCATCACATCTTGAGGTTGAGCGGAGCTAAAACTGTTGATAGTCAACAGTGTAATAATCAGTAGGTTACGCAAGAGTAGTTGATAGGTTTTTGTTAAAGCAAAGTTAAACATTTTTTTTTGAATTATCAACAATTTTTAGTGATTTTTTATCAATTAAAAATAATGTATAATTATTTGATTTTGTTGATTTTACTAAAAATTACAAAACATCGAAAATTTTTCGTGGAATTTTGGGATAAAATATTTTCCTATTTTCGCAGCAAATTAGAAAATAGATGTCAAAAGCAATCACTTTTACCATGATAAAGCCTGACGCTGTGAAAGCCGGGCATATTGGTGCTATCCTCAATCAAATTACAGAAAATGGTTTCCGCATAAAAGCTATGAAGCTTACCCAACTCACGTTGGCAGATGCTAAGAAGTTCTATGAGATTCATCAAGAGCGCCCTTTTTATGGCGAGCTTACTGAGTTTATGTCTTCCGGGCCAATTGTGGCTGCAATCTTAGAGAAAGACAATGCTGTAGAAGATTTCCGTAAACTCATTGGATCTACGAATCCTGCTGAGGCTGAAGAAGGAACTATTCGCAAAAAATTTGCAACTTCTGTGGGTGAAAACGCTGTTCATGGATCAGACAGCGATGAAAATGCAAAAATAGAAGCTGATTTTCACTTTGCAGGCCGCGAAGTGTTTGGTTGATAGCGTGTTGCAAAACACCCTCAATCTTATAATTTAGAATTTTACAGCCTGCTTTGGGTACTCATTCCCAAGGCAGGTTTTTTGTTATTTTTGCAATCTTGAAAAACTAATGTTATGTCACTATCTGAACAGGAGATCATAAGAAGAGAAAAGCTAGCCGGGCTACGCGAATTGAATATTGAACCATATCCTGCTGCTGAATTTGAGCGCACACACTCTACGCAGAGCCTCAAACAGGAATTTGAAAATGGTGTCGCAGTGAAGCTTGCCGGCAGATTGATGTCGAGAAGAATTCAAGGCAAAGCTTCTTTTGCTGAAATTCAAGACCAAGAAGGTAGATTTCAACTATATTTCAATAGAGATGAACTGAGCCGTGGAGATGACAGCAGCTTGTACAATGAGGTGTATAAGAAATTGTTGGACATTGGTGATTTTATCGGTATTTCCGGCGAGACTTTTACTACTCAGGTAGGTGAGAAAAGCATTTTGGTCAAAGACTTGGTGCTGCTGAGTAAATCGCTCAGACCTCTGCCATTGCCCAAAACTGATAGTGAAGGCAATGTGCATGATGCATTCACTGACCCGGAATTGCGCTACCGACAAAGGTATGCTGACCTCACAGTGAATCAAGAAGTAAGACAGGTATTTTTGAAACGCTCTAGGATATTCCAAGCTATGCGTGAGTTTTTCAACAACAAAGGATACCTTGAAGTTGAAACTCCGGTATTGCAACCCATTCCCGGAGGCGCTATTGCCAGACCTTTTACCACGCATCACAATGCACTCAACATTCCGCTCTATTTGCGCATTGCCAATGAGCTCTATCTCAAAAGATTGATTGTTGGTGGTTTTGAAGGGGTGTATGAGTTTGCCAAAAACTTCCGTAATGAGGGCATGGACCGCACGCACAATCCAGAGTTTACCATCATGGAAATCTACGTGGCATACAAAGATTATCTGTGGATGATGGAGTTTACAGAAAACCTGCTTGAGCATTGCGCCAAGAATGTGTTGGGTGATACGGTTTCACAATATGGCGAACACCAAATCAATTGGAAGGCGCCGTATGCACGTGTGAGCATGCGTGATGCAATCGAACAATATACCGGTTTTGACATTACCGGTAAGAGTGAAGACCAACTTCGTGAGGCAGCCAAAAGTATGCAAATAGAAGTTGATGACACCATGGGCGAAGGTAAACTTATCGATGCTATATTTGGTGAGAAATGCGAGCCACACTTCATTCAGCCTACCTTCATTATAGATTATCCAAAGTCCATGAGCCCGCTCACCAAGCCGCATAGAGATGACCCTCATGTCACAGAGAGGTTTGAACTTATTGTTGCCGGTAAAGAGGTAGCCAATGCTTACTCAGAGCTCAACGACCCTATAGATCAGCGCGAGCGTTTTGAAAACCAATTGCAACTTTCTAAGAAAGGTGATGATGAGGCCATGTTCATAGATCAGGATTTCTTACGCGCTTTGGAGTATGGCATGCCTCCTACTGCAGGTTTGGGGATTGGCATGGATAGATTGGTAATGTTCATGACCAATCAACAGTCTATTCAAGAAGTATTGTTTTTTCCGCAGATGAAGCCTGAGCAGAAACTACCTGAAATCTCTGAAGATGCAAAAATGATTTTAGAACTTACGCAAAGTCAAGAACAAGCATTACTCCAAGAGGTGAAAGATAAAAGTGCACTCTCCAACAAAAAGTGGGACAAAGCGGTAAAAGAGCTTACCCGTAGTCAGTTAGTTAAGGTATGGAAAGAGGAAGAAAATCTTTTTATTGCTGGAGTGTAATTGATTCGTATTATTAATTACTCAAAAAATAAGCCGCCAGAGTACAATCACTTCGGCGGCATTTTTATTATCAGCAATTCTTGTTGATATAAATTTGCTTTACATATTGGTAATTACTTCTACAGTCACCTCTGTCCAAGTTTTGTTTTGGTGCAAATCTCTACAAGCAGCATGCAAAATTTCATAAGCAGAATTTGCACTGAAATCTTCTAGTACATCTACCATACCAGTGATGATCACTTTGCGGTTTTCAAACGTATATTGGAAGTTTTTGGTCGCTTCCACATCGTTCATACGCAAAGTAATAGGCACCACGCCATTTTCAAATTTCCCAAAACTACCTGTGATAGTAGGAGTGCTCAAATTGTTGAAAAACAATCCTATGATTTTAGCATCACGAGATTCGTCATCCGTAGTCATAGATTGCGTGTTGATGCGGAAAGTAGCACCTTCTAGCACTTCTTCCTTCACAGTTGATTCTTTGCTTCCGGATAGTGTGAAATCTGTAAATCTACCGGGAACCCCTACTTTGTCTTCTGTTTTGTAAGCGGTCCATTTGATTTGTGTAGCAGAAGTGTTAAATCTATAGGCTCCATATTCAGCTACAGTGTCAGTCACGGCAGTGGTCACCGTATCTTGCGTAGTGGCAGGCGTTACAGCCGTTCTCGTTTCGTTTTTGCAGCTCAGAAAACTAGCACTGCACAAACAAAGTATTAGAAATTTCTTCATATCTGAATGTTTTAATTATTTTCTAGTCACGCGTATGTCAACACGTCTATTCTGCGCCTTGCAAGCATCTGTATCATTTGCAGCACATACCGGGTGGTCTTGACCATAGCCTTCAGCAGTCAATCGTGTTGCAGCTATCCCTTGGCTTGCGATACGGTTCATCACAGAATTTGCTCTTGCTTGTGACAATGGTTGGTTTACCTCTTGTGATCCTACATTGTCTGTGTATCCTCCAAGTTTAGCCTCTGCTTCCGGGTAGGCATTCAAGATTGCTGTAATATTTCTTACTTGAGCCTCAGAATCTGACGTCAATCTATCACTTCCAGTATCAAAATACACTCTATCGAGTGTTATCCAATCCTGTGTCTTATCATCACTCACCTGTCTTTGTGTATCTGAGAGAAATCTATACAAAGTGTTCTCTGTAGAGCGTTCTCCTACCTGCATGCTTGTGCCATCCGGTAGTTGAATGGTGGTTGTGTTACCCACGTTATACACAAAATTCCCACGACTATCCAGTTCACCTGCTGCAGTCCCAGTAGTAGCCACGGTGTCACCACCCGGACTATGCGGTGATTGACTGTAGTTACCATGTACTGTTGGGCCATCTTCCAACGGTATCACACCTTTATTTCCGCTCTCTTTGTATTTGCAAGAAACCATGGCAAGAACGCCTAATACCAATAATGCTTTTCTCATGTGTTTACTATATTTTCAGCTATATTCTATTGTATATTTAATCAGGGTAAAATTAGGTAATTATATTGTTTATCCAAAAATTTTCTTAATATTCCTCACATATAAATCACAGTCCAGATTATAAGGTGGATTTTACTTAGTATTTTCAATGATTTTTCGAAGCTTTTTCAAAGCATTTTCACGGTGAGAAATACTGTTTTTCTCCTCTGCAGACATTTCAGCAAATGAGATGTTATAGCCTTCTGGTTCAAAAACAGGATCATATCCAAACCCCTTTTCACCCTGTATGCTATGCAATATCTTGCCATACACCCTTCCTTCAACAGACTGCATAGCAGTACCGTCCCAATAAGCAATGGCGCATACAAAATAGGCACTTCTATCCTCCACTCCTTTCAATTCTTGTAGCAGTTTGCTTATGTTGTCCTTCGAGACTCCCGTACCAGCATAGCGAGCAGAATAGATACCCGGAGCGCCGCCCAGTGCAGGCACCACAAGTCCGCTATCATCTGCTATAATTTTCCCCGTGTAAAACTCCCGAATGGCGGCTACTTTTATAGCTGCATTTTCTGCAAAACTATCACCATTTTCTTCAATTTCTTGGTCATAGCCTATGTCACTCAAAGTTTTCCATTCTATATCCGGCATTATCTGCGCAATCTCCTCTGCTTTGTGCTGATTGTGTGTTGCTACCACTATTACTTTTTCACTCATAAAATCTGTGTCATTCTTTCAGGCATAAAAGTAAGAAAAACCCGTACATTTGCCCCAAAATTTGCAGCCATGAAGCCAATAATTGCCGTAGTAATGGGTGGGTATTCAGACGAGTACAAAGTATCGCTCAAGAGTGGTCAACTTATTCTAGACAGTGTAGATAGAGACCTCTATGAGGTATATGCATACCATATACTTTCAGATTCGTGGACAGCACTGGCAGACGGCAATAGCTACACAATAGACAAGGGCGATTTTGGTTTCGAACTCAATGGGCAGAAAAAAGTACCGCAAGCCATCTTCAACATCATTCACGGCACACCCGGTGAGGACGGCATGCTCCAAGCCTATTGGCAAATATTGGGCATACCTTTCACCGGCTGTGGCCACTATCTCTCAGCGCTCACCTTCAACAAAAAAGATTGCATCGCAGTGCTTCAAAAATATGGCATCAGTGCGGCAAAATCTGTCTATTTATCAGAGGGTCAAGACTACCAAATAGACAAAATTGTAGAAAAAGTAGGCTTGCCATGCTTTGTAAAACCCAACCAATCAGGCTCATCCCTTGGCATTTCCAAGGTGAAAAAAGCAGAAGATTTGCCACAAGCCATAGACGTAGCCTTCCAGGAAGACCAACATATACTCATAGAGTCTTTTCTTGACGGCACAGAGGTATCTGTGGGTGTCGTAGAATGGCAGGGCGAAGCCTTTGTCACAGGCATTACAGAAATAGTTTCGCACAATGAGTTTTTTGACTACGAGGCCAAATATCAAGGCGCCTCAGAAGAAATCACACCTGCAAGATTAGACGGAGCCACCTTGCAGAAGATTTCAGATACTGCCATCCACGCATACCGCTCATTGGGCATGAGTGGCATGTCACGCAGTGAATATATTATGGTAAACGGTGAGCCGCATTTCCTAGAAATGAACACTCTACCGGGCTTTTCACCCGCCAGTATTCTCCCGCAGCAATTGAGCCATAGCGGCATCAGCATACCAGAGTTTATCAACGCCGGCATAGCCGCCATACTGGGCGCATAGGCACATCGTCGCCCGCATTATGAGCAGAAAAACCTACACAAATTTTATCAAGCCCATTGGCGACTACATAGTCGCTATACTGCTCCTGGCGCTGCTTGGCATCCCCATTCTCATCCTATGGCTCATCATAAGCATACAATCCGGCACCAACGGATTTTTCATGCACGAGCGCATTGGGCAACACGGCAAAAAATTCAAAATGTACAAGTTGCGCAGCTTGCAAGGCGAGTATAGCAACAGTGTCACCACAGAAAAGACGCATCAATATCTTCCTATAGGTAAATTTCTATCATACAGCAAGTTAGACGAAACACCTCAACTACTAAATATACTCAGAGGCGAAATGAGTTTCGTGGGTCCGCGCCCGGATGTTGCAGGCTATGCAGACCAATTGGAAGGTGATGATCACATAATTCTCAACGTAAAACCGGGCATCACAGGTCCTGCACAGATCAAGTATAGCCGCGAAGCAGAATTACTGCAACAACAACCCAACCCAAAGAAGTATAATGATGAAGTACTCTGGCCGGACAAAGTGCAGATAAACAAGGATTACGTTAAGAATCAATCTTTTAGTCAAGATTTATTCTACCTGTTGGCAACCATCTTTCCATTGCAGTAATTTTTTTAATTTTTTTTATTTGGGAGGCTGCCCATGAAAATTTTCACCGGCAAGCCGGCGAAAAATTTTCATGGGCACCAGGTGTTCCGCTCTCATTGCAGCCGTTTTTTTGCACAAAATATCGTCGGCATGGGTTTTCCCAACCCCATGCCGCCAGTATTTTGTCCGCAAAAAAACTTGGCTGCAATACCGCTTCACCCCTTGCCTCAACTTGCTACGCAAGTTTGTGGTTTGGGTAACGTGGTTAGCATTCACATTTTCTGTAAGACAATACGCCCAAATTGCAGGTAATCTTACAAATGAATTTGATAAAAGCAATTGTTTTGGAAGAAAAGCTTCAAAATTTTCCCATTTGACGCGGTTCCGCCCCGGCTTCGCCGTGGCGGAACGCGACAGGGACATGAGCGGTATCCTTGTGAAAACCATGCCTTGGCAAAATGTGAGGTGCAGCGGGTTGAGGCCGCCCAACCGGCCGAAAACCGATGCAACCACAATTTTGCAGGCATGGGTGAACAAGATTTAGCTCAATGGCCCGGTCTTTCCCAGCGGCGCCGAAGGCGCCGCTGGGAAAGAGTCGCCCAAAAATTTAAAAAAAAATAAATCTTACCAAATAGAAACTAATAATTCTCCTTTAGATTTAGCTTCAAAATCTGAAATATCTGTAATTTTTTAGTAAAGTTAAAGAAATATTAATAATTGTTAATAAAATATTAACTTTTTTGTATTTGGATATTTTTTTGTTGAAATTTATGTTCTACCTTAGTACCATAATTACCTCAACTTATGAATGCTCGTGTTGTATTGATTGCAATGTTTTGCGCTATGCTGTTTTCTTGCGACAGTAAGCAGAAATCTCCTAATTATATAGAAATCAGACCTGAGTTTGCCAGCTATATTGCCGCACATACTTCCGGTTTGGTATCCAGACAATCTCCTGTGCAAATTGTGCTGCAAAATCATCTGGATTCGCTAGCCTTGCAAGATAAATTGCCTAAGAATCTCTTGAAATTTCAACCTGCGATAAAGGGTGAAATGAGCGTGGTAAATGGGAATACGCTGCATTTTGTGCCTAGTGAACCTTTGAAACCCGGGGTTGTGTACACGGGAACCCTGGCTCTGGACAAGTTGGAAAAAGATGTGGATAAGGATTTGAGTACTTTTCAATTTCAATTCCAAACCAAAAAGCAGGATTTTTCTGTGCACATTGAGGGTTTTGACTCTGAATCTGAAAATGATGGTAGTCTTTCATTGAAAGGCTCTTTGATAACCAATGACATAAGCGATGCTGCCAAAGTGGAGCAAATGCTGAATGCGAGCTTGGGAGGGAAATCTTTGCCGGTGCGCTGGAACCACGCATCAAATGGACAGCAACATCAATTTACTGTAACGGGTATAGAAAAAAAGGCTGCTGCACAACAACTGGAATTAGAGTGGAATGGCAAGGGTATAGAGGTGAATCGTGACCACAAGAATCAGATAAATCTGCCGGCTGAAAATTCTTTTGACATCACGCATGTATCTGTGCTGCCACAATCTGAACAGGTGATAAACATCAATTTTTCTCATCCGCTAGACAAGGAGAAATTCTTGGATGGTTTGGTAGAGATAGTGCCAGTAAACGTAGATGAGGAAGAGGAATATTACTATGAAGATGAGGCAGAGAAGGTGTATGTGAAAAGTGTGGTGGCACAAGGCAATAATCTACGTGTGTACCCAACAAAGGCTTTGGGTGGTGAGGTGAAATTGGTGGTACATCCGGGCGTGCGTAGCAGTACAGGTGAGGCAATTGCTCACACAAAAACTGTGAATCTCACGCTCTCCCACTTGCTGCCTTCTGTGAAATTTGTGGGGAGTGGCAACATAGTCCCGAATAGTGAAAATGTGTTGCTGCCTTTTGAAGCTGTGGGTTTGCGCGCTGTGCGGGTAGAGGTAACACGCATATATGAACGAAATATGCACCAGTTTTTTCAGCGAAATCAATACAATCAATCCAATGATCTGAGAATGGTGGGTAAAAAAATCTACCGCAAAGTGATTTCACTTGATGATCAGCCCAATTACAACCCAAAGGAATCTAAAGTGTATGAGCTAGAGTTGTCGCAGATTGTGAAACATGAACCGGGTGCTATATACAATATTGAGTTTTCATTTGATAAGGATTTTGCTATTTCACCCTGTGGTGAAGCGCAACCTGAGACATGGCTTGCTCCTGTAGAAAAGGATGCGCTAGCCTATACGAGCTATGAAGCGTCTGATGACGCTATAGATGGCTATGAGTACTATAATATGTATCCGCCAGACTACAATTGGCAGGAGCGTAACAACCCGTGTGATGTCTCTTACTATACGTCTGAGAAATTTGTGAGCCGTAATGTGCTGGCCAGCAATTTGGGCGTGATTGTGAAATCCGGCAATACGCCGTATAGCCATTTTGCGGTGACCAACCTTACAACGGCAAAACCTGAAAGTGGTGTGAAAATCACTGCCTATGATCTTCAAAATCAAGAAGTGGGCAGTACGGTGACCGGGTACGAAGGATTTGCCGTGATGGACTTGACGGCTAAGGCTTTTTTGATAAAAGCTGAAAAAGGTAATCAAAAAGCTTATGTGCGTGTGGATGATGGCTCTGCTCTATCTGTTTCTACCTTTGATGTATCCGGTGAGAGTGTGCAAGGCAATATGGCGGGCTTTCTATATGGAGAGCGTGGCGTATGGCGACCTGGAGATTCTATACATCTTACTTTTGTGCTAAACAAAAAGTGGGTAAAAACTCCAACAAATCAACCGGCGATTCTAGAATTGAAAAACCCGGACGGGCAAGTGATGCACAGAGAGGTGAACAACAAACCTGTGGGTGGCTTCTACGCATTTCATCTTACAACTCCCGTAGCTGCACAAACAGGTAATTGGCTGGCCAATGTGTCTGTAGGTGGGCTCAATTACCAGAAAACTTTGAAAATTGAAACCATCAAACCCAATCGCTTAAAGATCAACACCCGTTTTGACTCGCAAATTCTTTCACCCCAATCAAGCAACAGAATTGACTTGTCTGCCGAATGGCTCACCGGTGCAACTGCAAGAAATTTAGGCGCAAGTATGGTGGCAACTGTGCATGCAATTCCCACCAAATTTAGTGGCTATGAAAATTTTGTTTTCGATGACAAAACTCGTCAATTTGAAGCCACGGAACAGCTCATTTTTGATGGCTCTCTGAATCAAGAGGGTCGTGCAATTGTTGACGCCAAACTTGTAGAAGAATTTCAACCTCCGGGAATGTTGCAATTAGGCGTTTTCACAAAAGTGTTTGAGCCGGGTGGCGATTTTAGCAGTAAATATGATTTGGTGAAGTACTCTCCATATTCCAACTATGTAGGTCTGAATTTTGCCTTTGAATATGAGAATTCACCCTCTCTTTCTACCAACAAAAATCATAGCATTTCCGTAGCTTCTGTGTCACCTACGGGACAACCAACATCTGCACAAGCCACTGTGAAGATTTATAAACTGAAAAGGAGTTGGTGGTACAATGCTGATGCCTCTGACCTTGCTTATTATGTGAGCGGTTCATATGAAAATCTTTATAAAGAAGAGCACATAGAAATTACTGGAGGTGCAGCAAGTTTTCAGCTAAAAATCCCAGATAGAGATTGGGGGAATTATTATGTACAAATTTGTGATAATTCCAGCGGACACTGCGCCGGGCAAAAACTTTGGATGGACTGGCCATATTGGCGCACGAGTGAAGATGTGAGTGATGAAAGTGCGAGCATATTTCAATTTACTACAGATAAAAGCAAATATCGTGTAGGCGAGATTGCTAGTATAGATTTGCCACACACCATTGAAGTCAAGGCGCTGGTAAGTATAGAAAATGGAATAGGTGTTTTGCAACAAATTTGGGCTACGCCTGAAAAGGACGGCAATAAAATTCAAGTGAAAATCACCGAAGAAATGGCTCCAAATGCCTATGTGTACGTGTCATTGATGCAACCACATGGCAAGCAAGAAAATGATTTGCCTATCAGAATTTATGGGCTAGCATCTATACAAGTAGAAAATCCTGAGTTGCAAATACAACCCAAAATTGAAAGCCCTCAAGAAATAAAGCCCAATTCTCAGTATAGCATTAGCGTTTCCGAAGAAAATGCGAAAGCTATGACTTACACGCTGGCAATAGTGGATGAAGGCTTATTGGATGTCACCAATTTCAAAACACCTGACATTCATACTTACTTCAATAGAAAACAAGCATTGGGTGTTAAAACTTGGGATATATACAACTATGTTTTGGGTGCCTATGGTGGCAAAGTAGAAAGTGTATTTGCTATAGGTGGTGATATGGCTTTGCAGGCGCAGAATAGAGAGAAGATCAACCGATTTGAACCTGTGGTACGTTATCTGGGGCCATTTCAGCTAAAAGCGGGTGAAAAAGCGACACACCAGCTCCAAATGGAAAATTATGTGGGCAGTGTAAAGGTGATGGTGGTAGCAGGCAATGAAAATGGAGCTTATGGTTCTGCAGAGAAAGCCATAAGCGTCAAACAAAGTTTGATGACTCTCGCCACCTTGCCACGCATGCTAAATCCGGGAGATGAACTTGACCTGCCGGTAACAGTTTTTGCCATGGATCCGAGCATAAGAAATGTGGAAATAGAAGTACAAACGAGCGATTTGATAAGTGTCGAAAACAAAACCAATGTTCTTCAATTTACGGAGACCGGAGATAAAACCTCTAACTTCAAACTAAAAATTCCGGAAAAGACTGGTGTTGCAAATGTGAAAATAATCGCACGTAGTGGTGCGAATATAGCCCAAGACGAAGTAGATATTGAGATTCGATACCCCAACCCTCCCATCACAGAAGTGAAAGAATACAACCTGACCTCTGGAAATTTATGGAATACTACATATACCCCTGTAGGTTTGCCGGGTACACAGACAACGGTATTACAGCTCAGTGCTCTGCCGCCTATGCGTCTTGAACAAAGGTTGAATTTTCTAATCCAGTATCCGCACGGATGTCTGGAGCAAATCACCAGCGGACTGTTTGCACAATTGTATTTGCCGCATTTCACCAATTTAAGCGAACAACAACAAAACGAAATTCAAAGTAATATACACGCAGGACTCAATCGAATCAAGCAACATCAATTAGCCGGTGGAGGCTTGACTTATTGGCCCGGCTTACAAGGCTCAGATACATGGTCTAGTACCTATGCTTTGCATTTTGTGCTGCAAGCAGAACAAATGGGATACCAAATACCCGTAGGCTTGAAAGCAGGACTTATCAATTTCACAGCGCGTGAAGCCAAACAATGGAATTACTACAATGATGTAGCACACTATTCCGACTTACAACAGGCGTACAGATTGTTTACTTTGGCATTGAGTGCGAATCCGGAAATATCTCTGATGAACAGATTTAGAGAAAAAACAAAGAACTCTACTGCACAATGGTTACTGATTGCTGCTTACGCAAAAGCAGGGCAAGGAGAAATAGCCAGAAATTTGGCAGAAAACGCCAGTAAAACAGTAGCTGATTACCGTTCAGAGCCTTTCACATTTGGATCTTCACTTAGAGATTATTCTATAATCTTGCTAGCACAAAGCGCAATTAAAGATGAAACCAATGCGAGTATTCTTATGCGTCAAATCGCAGAGGACCTAAATAAAAACACGTGGCATAGCACACAAACTCTAGGTTTTGCCTTGTTGTCTATTGCAGATTTTATTGGGCTCAAAAACCAAAGCCAAAACCAAGGCATACAAGCAGAGATCAATATTAATGGTCAAAAACAAACTCACACATCACAATATCCGATTGCCACTTTCTATTTGCCAAATAATAGCGGCAACGTACAGGTGAAAAACATGAAAAATTCATATTTGTTTGCGCAAATTATTTCAACCGGTATTCCCATGTACTATACCAATGGTGCCGGCAGTAATACTCTGAAACTTTCAGTTGACTTTTATGACCTGAACAATCAACCTATTGATTTCACAAATTTGAAACAAGGTACTGATTTCAAAGCAGTAACTACCATTACACATCCGGGATATTTAGCAGATTATCATGAACTTGCTCTTACACATATGTTCCCAACCGGCTGGGAAATCATAAACACCAGATATCAGGACAATGATCATGTAACAGTGCCTTATTCAATAGACTATCAAGATTATAGAGATGACAGAGTCAATTCATATTTTGACCTAAAGCAGGGAAGTACAATCGAAATCACCACACTACTGAACGCAACCTATGCAGGTGATTTTCATATGCCGGCCGTTTTTTGCGAAGCAATGTATGACAATAGCATTTCTGCCGTAATTCCAAGTAAAAAAGCCAAAGTATACCCATAAATTGAAAATTGCCCAGAAAATACGAGTATTTATAGCGCGACATAAAATTATTTTTGGTGTTGCAGGAGTAATATTTCTGATTTGGTTTTTGTTTTTTTCTCTGCCAAAGCCCTTATTCTCCAGCCCAAGCTCTTTGGTGGTGTTTGGTAGTGATGGTCAATTGTTGAATGCGACCACTGCCAAGGATGGACAATGGAGATTTCCAAAAGCCGACTCTGTGCCTTTGAAATTTGAGCAGTGTATTTTACAATTTGAAGATGAATACTTTTACCATCACCCCGGCATAAACCCGATGTCACTATTTCGTGCTGCAAAACAAAACATCTCACAGGGCAAAGTGGTGAGTGGTGGCAGCACAATCAGCATGCAAACCATGCGCATTGCAAGCGGCAACAAAGACCGAACTTTTGCACAAAAAGCTTTGGAGATGCTTCAAGCTTTACGCCTAGAATTGGGATATTCCAAAAAGTCTATCCTGAATTTATACGCCTCCAATGCGCCTTTTGGTGGAAATGTTGTAGGTCTTGAAGCTGCGTCCTGGCGATATTACGGCAAATTGCCACATCAATTGTCGTGGTCTGAGAGCGCTACCCTCGCCGTTTTACCCAATGCTCCGGGTTTGATTTATCCGGGTAGAAATTCAGAAAAGCTCCAACAAAAGCGAGATAGACTATTGCAAAAGTTATTGAATAAAAAAATTATCAACGAAGAGGATTTTTTACTTGCCAAAGCTGAACCTTTACCATCAAAACCCTATGCTCTGCCTAGATATGCGCCGCACTTTATGCACAGCTCGCATAAAATTTTGAAACAGTCACGCATCCACTCTACACTTGATTCTGATTTTCAACAAACCTTGACGCAAGTGGCTAATCAACATCAACAAAATTTGACTGCGCAAAGAATTAATAGTCTTGCCATTTTGGTGATAGATGTGAAAAGTGGTGAAGTGCGTGGCTATGTTGGTAATGCTAATACGGACAGCAATCAGCAAGGACATTGGGTAGATATAATTCAATCGCCGCGAAGCAGTGGTAGCATTTTAAAGCCATTTTTGTATGAAAAATTGTTGCAAGAAGGTAAAATTTTACCGACAATGTTACTGGACGACTCGCCAAGTGATGTCACACGCAATTATGACAGGCAATATGATGGCGCTGTACCTGCAGATAAAGCTTTAGCCAGGTCTCTCAACATTCCCTCCATCGATTTGTTAAGGCGTGCCGGTGTCGATCATTTTTTGCAACATTTGCGTCAACTCGGCTTCAAACATTTCACACAAGACGCCAAACATTATGGTTTGTCGCTCGTTGTAGGTGGTGGAGATGTGAGTCTATTTGAATTAGGAACGGCTTACAGAAATTTAGCCTACCGCATTGTTCAGCCTGAAGAGCGAAAGCACAATCCACAGTTACAACTTTCAACCGACCAAACACTAGGTAGAAAAAGCATTTCAGAGTTTCAGTTACAATCTACCTATTTGACAATAGAAGCATTAGAGCAAGTGGCGAGACCTGACGTGGAGCATGGTTGGAGAATGTTTTCAAGAAATCCTATAGCCTGGAAAACAGGCACGAGCCATGGCTTTAAAGATGCATGGGCCGTAGGCATGTCTACGGAATATGTAGTGGCGGTATGGGCGGGTAATGCAGATGGTGAAGGCCATCCGGCCATAATTGGTGTAAAAGCAGCTGCGCCCGTGATGTTCGATGTATTTTCTCGGTTGGGTGCCTCTGGTCGTTTTCCTGAACCAACCCAAGGATGGAAATCCGTTGAAATTTGCGTAGAAAGTGGTTACAAACCCAACCCAAACTGCCCTAACACAAAAAAAATAAAAACTCCAGCTTTGGGTGCCAATATGGCCGCTTGTCCATATCACAAAATTGTTCATTTAGACGAAACGGGTCAATTCCAAGTAAACAGTAGCTGCTATGACGTAGGCAGAATGCGCAATGAAGTACGATTTATTCTGCCACCTGTACAAGAATGGTATTATCAAAACAAAAACCCACAATACAAAAAAACGCCGGCATTTCATCCGGATTGCCATGAAAATAGCAGACAGGATTTCGCCTTCATTTATCCAAGAAATCTCACACGAATATATTTGCCAAGAGATATGCAAGGCAACACGCAAGATGTTGTATTTCATGTTGTGCACAGCAAGCCCAATGGCCACATATATTGGTACTTAGACGGTAGCTTCATTGGCGAAACTTCTCACATACACAAATTACCTTTGCAGCCTGCAACAGGCGAACATGTTCTTACATTGATGGATGATAGCGGTAAGGAGTTAAGAAAAAGATTCACAATACTTTCTATGCAGTAATTTCTGTCAAATAATCGATAATTACTTCGATAAGCAACACGCCCGAAAAGGAGAACTCAACTTTTTTTCTTTGTATGCAGCGCAAAAATCCGAAAAATAAGGTCTGACTTACGATAATAAGTACCTAAGCATTTGGTTAAGAAGGAAAAAAGTTGTACTTTTGCAGTCCGAAAATTTATATAGTAATAATATGTATGCAATTGTAGAGATAGCAGGGCTGCAGTACAAAGTACAAAAAGACCGACAGTTGTTTGTTCACCGCTTGCAAGGTGAAGCTGGAGATTCTGTAAAATTTGACAGAGTACTTCTAGTAGAAAATGGCAGCATTCAAGTTGGCGCCCCGGCTATAGACGGTATGACCGTAGATGCTAAAATCATTGAGCATCTGAAAGGTGACAAAGTAATCGTGTTTAAGAAAAAACGCAGAAAAGGTTACAAAAAGAAAAATGGTCACAGACAGTATTTAACTCGCATTGAGATCACGGCTATCGGTGGCGAATCTTCTGATAAAAAAGAAGAGAAAAAAGCTGCTCCTAAACAAGCCAAAAAAGATGATCTTACAGTAGTGGAAGGTATCGGTCCTAAAGTTGAGGAATTATTGATCAACAAAGGCATCACTACCTTCAAAGCACTTGCAGCGAGCTCTTTTGACGAATTGCGTGCAATTCTAGATGAGCAGGAAGGTGTATATCTAGCAATGGATCCTACCACCTGGCCACAACAAGCTCAATTGGCAGCTGACGGCAAAATGGATGAACTGAAGACTCTTCAAAGTGAGTTGGATGGAGGTAGAATAGTAAATGAAGAAGAATAATAATTAACCAATCTAAAACTTAAAAATCATGGCTCACAAAAAAGGAGTTGGTAGTTCCAAAAACGGTCGCGATTCATTATCGAAACGATTGGGCGTGAAAATATTCGGTGGCGAAGTATGCAAAGCCGGTAACATTATCGTACGCCAAAGAGGTACGAAACACCACCCGGGCAACAACGTAGGTATCGGTAAAGATCATACCTTGTTTGCGCTGATTGATGGTAAAGTGGTTTTCAGAAAAACAACTGACAACCGTTCGTATGTTTCTGTTGAAGCGCCTCAGTAACACCAACTATAAAATAGTCTTGAAGCCGTTCCATCACTTGGAGCGGCTTTTTTTTGTTTCAAATTTTATTGAAAGTTTTGTTTAAAATAATTCGCTGAAAATCTTAATCACAAATCTGCGATTCTAAGCATAGGTAGATTATTATCATTTCATAAACCAAATACACTTGTAGCTCACAAGTATTAGCCTCCATTGAGCGCAGCAATAGATACTCGAAAATTTTGTATTTTTGGTAATTATTGAAATTTGAATTGAAAATGAAGAAATTTTGGTTGCCTGTCATGGCAGGTATTCTCACCATAGGTTGTACAACAATGCAACAAACAAGAACTAACACACATACAGAAACTACTACCACTGAAGCCACCGCTGCCACTTCTCAAGATAAAAAAGGGATTGGTATCGAACTGGAAAATATGGATCGTAGCGTTCGCCCACAAGATGATTTTTACCACTTTGTAAACGGTACTTGGATGGCAAACACAACAGTGCCTTCAGATCGTGGTAGATGGGGAAGTTTTGATAAACTTCGAGAATTTACAGACTCCGTATCATTAGACATTCTGCATAAGAGCATCAAGAAAAAACACGCTGCCGGTAGTGAAGGTGAAAAAGTAGCTTTCTTATATGCATCGATAATGGATACTGCCAGAAGAAATGCACTTGGCATCACTCCTATTGCAGGTGAATTTGCTGCAATTGATGCCGTGAAAAATATTGCAGATTTGCAGAAATTAATGGTTGAGGCTACTCCTTATAATGGCAATGAAATATTTGACGTGCGAGTAAGCGCCCATATGAAAAACAGCAATCAAAATGCTGTATTCTTGAGCGGTCCTGGTCTTGGGATGAATAGAGATTACTATCATAAAAAAGATGAGAGCACCAAAGAAAAACTTCAAGCCTACAGAAATTATCTTGAAAGACTTTTCAAATTTGCCAACGTACCTGACGCAGCCAATGCCGCTACCAGAGTTGTGGAACTAGAAAATGAACTTGCCAACCACATCAATACTATTGAGCAGAGTAGAGATGCCTCAAGAAGATTTAACCCTGTTGCGGTAAAAGACTTGAAGCAAATCACTCCGGCTTTAGACCTCAGCAAGAATTTGCAAAAAATGGGTATCACTACGGATACCGTAATTATTGCAGAAATCAATTATTACAAAAATCTTAGCAATATCCTTACACCAAAAAGATTGCCGGCTTTCAAAGAATATCTCAAAGCGAGAACACTCAACCGCAATGCACAGTATTTGAGCCAGGAACTTGAGCAATTACATTTTGATTTTTACAGCAAAGAATTGCAAGGCATCACAGAAATGCGTGACAGAGAAAAACGTGCACTTTCTACAATCAACGGTATGATTGGTCAAGCTTTTGGTAAGTTGTATGTAGAAGATGTATTCCCACCGGAGGCTAAAGAAACAGCAGTGGAAATGGTAGATTACATCAAACAATCATTCCGTCACAGCATAGAAAACCTTGCTTGGATGAGTGATGAAACAAAGGTAAAAGCATTGGAAAAACTCAACAGTTTCAATGTGAAAATTGGATATCCTGATCACTGGAAAGATTACTCAGCCCTCACCATCCTACACCCAGATAATGACGGTAGCTATTTCAACAACATCAAAACCTACAACTTCTGGAGAAATCGTGAAATGTTGGACAAGGTAGGCAAGCCTGTTGACAAAACAGAATGGTTCATGTCACCACAAACTGTAAATGCCTATTACAGCCCACAGTACAATGAGATTGTATTCCCGGCTGCAATACTTCAACCACCATTCTACAATTACAAGGCAGACGCTGCAGTAAACTTTGGTGGTATGGGTGCAGTAATTGGTCATGAGATATCTCACGGCTTTGATGATAGCGGATCGCAATTTGATGGACAAGGCAACCTCAACAACTGGTGGACAGAGCAAGATTTGGCTGCTTTCAAATCATTGGGTGACAAACTTGCCGCACAGTATAGCAGTTATGAGGTATTACCGGGTGCCTTTGTAAACGGTAGATCTACTCTCGGCGAAAACATTGCAGACCTTGGTGGTGTACGCATTGCTCATCATGCATTGCAGAACTATCTGAAAGATCATGGCAATCCTGGCTTGATAGATGGTTTCACCCAAGATCAGCGATTCTTTATCTCTTGGGCTACAATTTGGCGTACAAAGAGCACACAAGATGCACTACGCAATCAAATTCGCACTGACTATCACTCACCAGGCTTTTTCAGAGCTATAGGACCTTTAGAAAACCTTGAAAGCTTCTACAAAGCATTCAATGTTACAGAAAACGATGAAATGTACAAACCCAAATCAGAAAGAATAATTATATGGTAGTCCCCAAATTATTTCGCTGGTTATTTTTTAAAAAAGTAATAAAAACAACAACTATGGACGCAATCAGAGATCCAAAAGCCACGTGGATAGACGTGCGCAATGAAGACGAACTTGAAAACGACGGTAAATTTGATAGAGCCGTGCATATACCCCTGCATGAAATTCCTTCCCGGGTAGAGGATATCAAAAATATGAGCAAGCCAATCGTGCTATTCTGCCGTAGTGGCAACAGAAGCGGACAGGCCATTGAATATCTTGAGCAAGCCGGTGTAGAAGAACTTTACAATGGTGGCGGCTACCAAGACATGCTAGAAGTATCTTCACAGCATCAATAATTTCATTCAAACCCAAAAACAATCACATATATGGATATGATGAAGATGATGGGACAGTTACAAGAGTCTCAGCGAAAAGTAGAAGAAGCCAAAAACAAAATGCAGCAAGAGTACATCACAGAAAAATCAAGTGATGGCAGCCTAGAAGTGACAGTATCCAAAGCCGGTAGAGTGAAAGATGTAAACATAGGACAAGACCTTTTGCAAGACAATGAGCAATTGGCAGACTATCTCATCCTCACACTCAACAAAGCATTGGAAAAAGCGCAGACTGCCTATGATGGCGAGCTAGAAAACATAGCACGCAGCAGCATGCCCAAACTACCCGGTATGGGCTTCTGACACCCAAAAATAGCTATGGCGCGCAAAGTTCTGCTACTCGACACCAACCATGATTTGCTAGAAACCCAGCTCACTCAAATGGGCTATCAGTGCATACCTGCCTGGGATTGGGATGAGCACAAAATCATGCAACATATTGGACAGGCAGCAGGCCTTGTTGTGCGCTCGCGCATACCCATCAATGCGCAACTGTTACAGCATGCCGCGCAGCTCAAGTTCATAGCCAGAGTAGGCGCCGGCATGGAAGGCATCGACGCAGAAGCCGCACAGAGACACCACATCCAGCTCATCAATGCACCAGAAGGCAACCGCGATGCACTTGCCGAGTACTGCATAGGTGGGCTGCTAAGTGTCATGCGCCACTTCCAGCGCACCGCCAACCAGATTGAGGACGGGATTTGGCTACGTGAGCAAAACCGTGGAGACGAAATCATGGGTAAAACCATTGGGCTTATAGGCTATGGCAACATGGGCAAAGCCTTTGCGCAGCGCCTTCGGGGCTTTGATTGCGAGGTCATCTTCCATGAAATCAAACCCGGATTGCAAGACGCCAATGCGCAGCAAGTGAGCTTAGAACAACTTCAGCACACTGCAGACGTTCTTAGCTTGCACATCCCGCTCAATGCAGACACCCACTACCTCATAGATGAGGCATTCATCGCACGCATGCAAAAACCCTTCTATCTCATCAACACCGCTCGAGGCAAAAACCTACGCACATCTGCCGCGGTACAAGCATTGCAGTCCGGCAAGATCAAGGGAGCAGTATTGGATGTCTTAGAGTATGAAAAAAGCAGTTTTGAGTCGCTGCAGTCGCAGCAATTACCCGCAGATTTCAACTATCTTGTGCAGGCAGAGAACGTCATACTCACGCCACATATCGCCGGCTGGACTCATGAAAGCAAAGTAAAACTCGCACAAACCATAGTGAGCAAAATCGGCACGGCTTTTTCATCGCAAACATGAAATCCATATTGCGCACTGTCATGAAAATCCTTCTCGGCATACTCATTGCCACCGGCATTTACTTCCTGGCAGACAGCATATTATCCAGCATACCACATCACAGCGCCACACAAGAGCAGCAGGTGCAGAACATCACTATATACCTGCAAACCAATGGAGTACACACAGATCTCGTACTTCCCAAAAAAACACACGTCAAAGATTGGGAGCATTTCTTCAGCCAATCCATTGACGCACAGCAACTTCAAGCCTCCCGCTACATAGCCTTTGGCTGGGGCGATCGCGCATTTTACATGAACACCCCAGAGTGGTCAGACCTCACGCCTGGCACCGCCATCAGCGCCGCATTAGGGCTCGGTCCATCTGCCATGCACGTGAGCCTGCGTCCATTGGTGCAGGCAGACGAGCGCAGCGTTGCCATAAGCATCAGCGACCATGATTACCGCCTTTTGATCCGCTTCATCACAGACAGTTTCCAGTTAGATGAGCAGCATTTCCCGCGCAAAATCCATGAACAACACCCCTACCCTTCCACCTCCACATTCTTCGAAGCACACCGCCGCTACAACCTTTTCTACACCTGCAACACCTGGACCAACCAAGCACTAAAAACCGCAAACCAAAAAGCCGCCTTGTGGACCTCACTAGACACCGGCATCTTTAAGCACTACCAGTGATTTTTTTTAATTATTTTTTGGGCGGCACCCTTTTATGGGCAAGTTTTGGCTTTTAGCAATACTCATCAACTTTCTACAGAATCTCGTTTTCAGTACATATAAATATCTTATTTTTCTTGCCCAATTAAAGGGTCGGTGTACGGCTATTACTCCGCGGTTTTTTGGCTGCAAAATTGTGGCGCAAAGGGTTTTCCGTAGCCACTACAACCCCTTTGCGCTCACATTTTGCAAGAGCCAAAAAACCTTGCGGGGTAGCCGCCTCCCACCTGCCGCGGCCAACAGCTAAGGCCATTTTAGCTTTGCTAAATGCATTTTATATGGTTTTTATTACTTTTTAGTGCGGAATTACGCCTACTATCTACCCCGCCCAACAACTAATGCCGATTAGCTTTGCTGAATGCTTTATTGATGAAATTTTATACTTTTTACTGCGCTATTTA
>JAUNRT010000107.1 GCA_030535475.1 Weeksellaceae bacterium
CAATTTATAAAAATGAAATATTTATTTACTATGTTCGCAGCTTTAATGCTGTTATCTTTCACGGCCTGCAGCAGTGATGATGATACTACAACCGACAACGCATCTATTGTAGGTAAATGGAAATTTGAACAGGACGGTGCAGTTGTAAACGGACAGGAGATACTTGTTCCTTATATTCATGAATGCAGTACAAAATCAGATTACCTTGAATTCATGAGCTCAGGAATTGTGAAGGAGGTTTATTATGATTCTAACTGCGTAGAAGATGTTGATTCACAAGACACTTGGACCCAAAGCGGAAATAATTTGACAGTAATTACTGGAGGAACCCCTATCACTGTTGAAATTATAACCTTGACAGCAACAGCGCTGAAATTAAAATTCGATGAAGTAGATACCGACGACACAAGTGTGGTAGTATTGAGCAGAATGTAATATTTGCAGCATAAAAAGAAAAATCCCGAAATCAAATTCGGGATTTTTTTGTTTTGGATTTTTAATTTAATTCAAAATTTTGATTCTAAATTCATTAAAAGTTAGATTTACTATCTTTTTCATTCAAATGCTGTAATATTTTCAGAGCACTATCTGCCAAATTGGTGCCCGGGCCAAAAATAGCATCCGCACCATTATCATATAAAAATTCATAGTCTTGCTTTGGAATCACACCTCCTACTACTATGTAAATATCCGTGCTACCAGCGTTTCGTAATTCCTTCACAACTTCAGGCACTAGGGTTTTGTGACCTGCTGCCAATGAGGAAATTCCTAGTATGTGTACATCGTTTTCTATGGCTTGTTTGGCTACTTCTGCCGGGGTTTGAAACAGAGGAGATATGTCAACATCAAATCCCATGTCGGCGAAAGATGTAGCTACAACTTTAGCGCCTCTATCATGTCCATCTTGCCCCATTTTGGCAATCATGATTCGGGGTCTGCGACCCTGTTTTTTCTCAAATTCTGCTGTTTTTTGCAGTGCCTTGGCAAAGGTCTCTGACTGGTTTGCTGCGTGCGCATACACACCAGAAATTGTTTGAATACGTGCGTTGTGTCGTCCAAATTCTTTTTCCATAGCATCAGATATTTCTCCTAAAGAGGCACGCAATCTTGCTGCTTCAATACTGAGCGCTAGCAAATTGCCATCACCACTTGCAGCAGCAAGCGAAATGTTGTTCAAAGCTTCTTTTACGGCATCTTCGTTTCTGGTTGATTTTATATGATTGAGCCTTGCAATCTGAGCATCGCGCACCATTGAGTTGTCTATATCTAGAATCTCAAATTCATCTTGCTCTATTTCTGTAGTATAATCGTTGACGCCAACTATCACCGCTTCACCACTATCTATGAGTGCTTGTTTGCGGGCAGCTGCTTCTTCAATACGCATTTTAGGAATTCCAGCTTCTATGGCTTTAGTCATGCCACCGAGAGAAACTATCTCCTTGAGGTATTCCCAAGCCTCTTCTAAAATTGCAGCTGTAAGATTTTCTACAATATGCGACCCACCGGCTGGATCTACTGTGGCGGTGATATTGGTTTCTTCTTGAATGATGAGCTGTGTATTTCTTGCGATTCTTGCAGAGAAATCTGTTGGAAGTGCAATGGCTTCATCCAGTGCATTGGTGTGCAAAGATTGAGTTCCTCCCAAAGTGGCAGCCAGTGCTTGTATGGCAGTTCTGGTGACGTTGTTATAGGGTTCTTGCTCCGTAAGACTCCAACCGCTGGTCTGGCAATGGGTGCGCAGTGCCAATGATTTGGGATTTTTGGCGTCAAATTCCTTCATAAGCTGCGCCCACATGAGTCTTGCGGCTCGCATTTTGGCGATTTCTTGATAGAAATTCATCCCTATAGCCCAGAAAAATGAAAGTCTTGGCGCAAAATCATCTATATCTAAGCCTGATTCTATTCCCGTTTTTACATATTCGTAGCCATCTGCCAATGTGTAAGCCAGTTCTAGTGCAGGTGTTGCCCCAGCTTCTTGCATATGATAGCCACTGATAGAAATTGAGTTGAACTTGGGTATAAACTCTGAAGTGTACTTAAATATATCTGCAATGATTCGCATGGATGGTTTTGGTGGATATATATAAGTATTACGCACCATAAACTCTTTGAGAATATCATTTTGAATGGTTCCACTGAGTTTTTCTTGTGAAACACTAGTCTCTTCTGCTGCTACAATGAAGAATGCCAAAATGGGTAGCACCGCTCCATTCATGGTCATGGATACGGAAATCTGATCTAAAGGTATATCTGCAAACAGGATTTTCATATCCTCCACGCTATCTATGGCGACTCCAGCCTTGCCCACATCTCCCACTACTCTTTCATTGTCTGAATCATAGCCGCGGTGTGTGGCTAGATCAAAGGCTACGGATAGGCCTTTCTGACCGGCAGCTAGGTTTCTACGATAAAATGCATTGGATTCTTCTGCCGTGCTGAATCCGGCATATTGGCGTATGGTCCAAGGTCGTCTCACGTACATTGTGGAATATGGACCGCGTAAATATGGCGGAATTCCAGCGGTGTATTTAGTAGCTATTGCCGGATTTTCTGTGTAGAAACTTTTGACTTCAAGTCCATCTATTTCTCTGGAAGATATTTGGTTGGCTACTTTTGAAGTTTTGTGCTGGTATTTTTTGGAAGTAAAATCTATTTTTGAAGACATACAAGCTATATTGTGCTGTAAATATACAATGCTTTGCATAAATGCTACTGAATTAGGATTTAGGTAATGTAGCTAGTATGAGATGAAAATTAATCAAAACTAATAATCCCAAATTTTTTTTAAGTAAATTTTTTGTTAAAAATAACTTTATATGTTAAATAATCGCAGAAATCTTATGAAAT
The DNA here is from genome assembly GCA_030535475.1 of Weeksellaceae bacterium. GTDB lineage: Bacteria > Bacteroidota > Bacteroidia > Flavobacteriales > Weeksellaceae > JAUNRT01. The sequence goes on from JAUNRT010000107.1 coordinate 2,848, forward strand.
AGGTGGGATTTGTGTTTTTATTTTTAGATTTGATTAAAAATTATTAACAGAGTTTGTGATGAATGATAATAATATGAATGATCAATCAAATGATGACGAGATTTTCTCAAATTCTTTGAGAGCAGGCAGGAGGACTTATTTTTTTGATGTAAGGGAAACTAGAGCGGGTGACTACTACTTAACCATTACTGAAAGTAAAAAAAGTATGAATGAGGATGGTAGCTACTACTTCAAGAAGCATAAAATATATTTGTATAAGGAAGATTTTGACGGCTTTCTAGATTGTTTGCATGATGCTACTGATTTTGTGAAGGAAGAAAAAGGCGACGAGGTGATTTCTGAAAGGCACCAAAAGTCTTATGATCCGGACAAAAGGGATGAGGTTGATGCGGGTCATTCAAGTGACGATACAGATATTTCCTCTTTTACAGATTTGTCTTTTGAGGATATATAAGAATAGATTTTACGACATAATTTTCATAAAATCGCTTTTTGGCAAATGTTCCAAAAAGCGATTTTTATATTTACTGGTTTGTGTTTTAGACATGGTTGCCGAAGGCAACCGAGGCAGGGACATGAGCGGTATCCTTGTGCAAGATGTGCCTTGCAAAATGTGAGCGAGACGGGTTGCGATTTACCCGGCAAATGCCAGCATACCTTAAAAATCTAAAAATTTATGCTGGTAGTTGCCGGCAGCAAACCGGCGCAGCCACAAATTTTGCAGGCACAGCTGCACAAGATTTAGCTCAATGGCCCGGTGTTTTCAAGAAATTTGCTTGGCGAAGCCGGCAAAATTTCTTGAAAACAGCCTCCCAAATAAAAAAAAAGAAAAAAACAATCCAGTATTTGGCTTTGTTAGCAGAAAAATCTGTTTTGCTTATAGATTTACATCAATGTACTTACTGAACATAGTCATGCTTGCCGAAAATTGATTTTTCCAACCTAATTGTGCTGCGTTTTGCTATGATTTTTATGTTCTGTGCCGCTGAAACTAAGCTGCAATCCATCATAACTGAGGTGTACATGGGGCTTCAATGATTTGCTCACCTGCTCATGAAAACCCATTTCATGCCCTATGTGGGTGATGTATGTGTTTTTGGCGCCGATTTCATTTGCATAATTTATGGCTTGCTTGAGCGTCATGTGCGAGTGATGCGGTGTTTGGCGTAATGCACCTAAAATGAGGATATCAAGGTTTTGCAGTTGCTCTAATGTCTCTGAGGGGATGTGGCTGACGTCTGTGCAATATGCCATGTTGCCAATTCTATAGCCCAAGATGGGTAGCTGGCCGTGGATGACACGCAGTGGAATGATTTCTACTTTGGAGGCTGTGTGAAAGGGCTGAGTGTCTATGGTATGAACAGAAAAGCTGGGAACTCCGGGATATTTCTCTTTCTGAAACGCGTACGGAAAGCGTGTTTTGATGTCGTCTATCACGCGCTGCTCTGCATAGATGGGTATCTCTTCCGAGCTGCGGAAAAGTATGGGGCGCAGGTCGTCCATGCCTATGATGTGGTCATTGTGCTCATGTGTGATGAGCACGCTGTCTATGCTAGACAACTGTGCACGCAGCATTTGCTGGCGAAAGTCTGGCCCACAATCTATGAGTATATTTTGACCTTGATATTGCACATATATTGAGCTTCTTAGGCGCTTGTCCTTGGTGTCTTGCGAGAGGCAAACGGGGTGTTTGCTGCCTATTACCGGGATACCTTGTGAGGTGCCTGTTCCAAGAAAAATCAATTTATTTTCTGTGTGTGCCATAATTTTGGTAAATTTACCATATTCAAACAGAAACTGAAAACCGAAGATGAACTACGCAGAAAGACCTCTCACACCCAAACAGAAAGCCCTTGAAATAAATCTAGACCGTACTATTTACGGCACTTTTGCAGAAATAGGTGCAGGACAGGAAACCGTGAGATTTTTCTATAGAGCGGGAGGAGCATCCGGAACATTGGCCAAATCTATGTCTGCTTATGACAAGGATTTTAGTGACAATATCTATGGTAGAGAGGAGAATGGTAGGTATGTGACCGAACAGCGTCTGATGAAGATGATGGACCACGAGATTGACCTTATTGAAGAGCGCCTGAACAAGGATACGCATCTAGGAAAGCGTTTCTTTACCTACGCCAACACGGTGACTACTATAGATTACATGAAAAAATATCAGGGTCATGGCTGGGTAGGTTTACGCTTTCAAGAAAATCCCCAAGAGGATTATAATGACATAATTCTACATGTAAAGTTCAAAGAAAACAATGCTCAGCTGCAACAGGAAACGCTAGGTGTGCTGGGTGTGAACTTGATATACGGTGCTTTTCACTTCTATGACAATCCTAGACTGCTCATAGACTCTTTATATGACACTCTGGATAAGGACCAGATAGAGATAGATATGATCAATTTTTCCGGCCCTTCTTTCAAGTATGTGGACAATAGATTGATGAGCTTGCAATTGGTGAAAAATGGTATGACACAGGCGGTGATGTTTGGCCCAAATGGGTTAAACATTTTGCCGGCGGATTTTCTGTACAAGAAAAACATTTTTGTGCTACGAGGTAGTTTCAGACCGGTGACCAACGTGAATATGGATATGCTGAACACCGGTTTGGAGGCATTCAAAAATGATGATGACACCATACGCCCTGAGAATTTGCAGGTGATTTTTGAAATAACGCTCAGCAATCTCAAGCAGTCTGGTGAAATTGATGAACGCGATTTTCTGCACAGAGCAGATATTTTGGGGCATCTAGGGCACTATGTGCTCATTTCTAATATGCAGGAATATTACAAGGTCACGGAATACCTCTCAGAGTTTACCCGAAATCAGACCAAAATTGGCCTGGCAATGGGTGTGAACAACCTTTTAGACGTATTCAAGGAGGAGTATTATCAACCTCTAAGCGGTGGAATCATGGAGGCATTTGGCAAGCTTTTTAAGCGCAATGTTACAATCTACTTATACCCATATCTAGACAAAAACACCAATGAGCTGCTCCATTCAGACAACCTCAAAGTGTCTGATCACCTCAAGGAACTCTACAAGTATTTCAAACAAAATGAGCGCATAAAAGACATAAAGGGCTATGATCCTGATGTGCTGCATATATACTCGCGTAACATATTGCAAATGTTGCAAAATTGTGAACGCGGTTGGGAAAAATGGTTACCTTCTACCGTGGCAGAGACTATTATGGTCAACAAGCTCTTTGGCTATGATGATGAGAAATGCCAATTTCTTGGCAGTATGGTAGATTTCAAGATGCAAGATGCGGAAGAGCAGGAGTCTAACCAGCAAAGCAGCCGATAGATGCGTTTCCAATTTTCGGCTCATCATTTCTTGCCTATTGCGCTGATAGTCTTTTTCTTCTTGCAGTCTTGTGCCACGTATCCCCAAAACGAGGAGCACACAAAGCTGCAAATAGCTTTTGGATCTTGTAGCAATCAAGAGCGTGATTTTGACCTGTTTCATGAGGTAGTAGCCGGCAAGCCAGACTATTTTATATGGTTGGGTGATATGGTATATCCTAAAGAATATACGGTGAGTAGCCTTACTGCGGCATATGAGAAGCAATACTCCAAGCCCAGCTATGCACAGTTGCGCAATAGCCCCACAAAGATTTTTGGCATCTATGATGACCATGACTATGGTCAAAATGATGGCGGAAAAAATAACCCCATAAAAGAAGAAGCCCGTTTGCTTATGATGGACTTCCTAGACATTGACAAAGCGTCTGCGCAAGGAAAGACTATGCTTGCGCAAAAAGGCGCTTATCAGCGTGTGCAAATTCCGGAGTTATCTTTAGGCATCTACATTTTAGACACTCGATGGAGCAGGTCAGACCTTACACCATCTTCCGTGCAAGGGCAGCGTTATCAGAGCAGCACTACGGGTGCAATTCTCAGCGATGAGCAATGGCAAGATTTTGAAGAATTCACCTCATCAGACAGTATGAAAACCCTTTTGCTTGTGAGCAGCATTCAATTGCTCAATGACAGTCACCACTTTGAGAAATGGGGTAATTTTCCTCAGGAAAGAGAAAAAATGATTGCAAAATTGGAAAGATTAGCATCTAGAGGTGTCAAAATTATAGTATTAAGTGGCGATAGACATTTTTCTGAAATTTCACAGAAAGGAGGTATTATAGAGGTCACCAGTAGCGGTATGACAGAGGTGTACACCTTGGCCAATGAGCCCAATCCTTTGCGGGTAAGCCCAATGATTACAGAGCCAAATTTTGCCGTATTGCATATAGAAAAAGCTAAAAACTCATTTCAAATATCTCTGGAGTATATTGGTAAAGGGTCTCAAAAACTTTATCACACAGAGCTCAAATAATAATTTATTTTATTTTTTTATTTGGGAGGCTCCCGTAAATACGGGACCGGGCCATTGCGCTAAATCCTGTTTGTCAGCACCCGCAAAAAGTCCACCTCCCGGCACACTCTCAGGTATTCACCGTGACCCGGTACCGGATAGGCGGCTTTTTGCCAGGGTGCTGTCTGCACAGGGATACCGCGCATGTCCCTGCCTCGCTTTCCTTCGGAAAGCCGGGCTGCGATAGAAATTTGGCAAATACACTGAGTATGTATGCAATTTCTTTCAAAATCTGAGCAATAAAAAAAAG
>JAUNRT010000108.1 GCA_030535475.1 Weeksellaceae bacterium
TCTACGTAAATATACTGAATTTCAATTAAATATGCAAAAAACAGCAAGCCCTATTATAAGGAAATCAGTTGGATTATCTATTAAATTGCAACTTTTCTGCAGACTTCATCCGTGCATAGCGCACAGCGGAAACCACACTAACCACTACTAGCAACAGTACCGCATAGTACACCCACATTGGTATAGGTATAGGGTCTCCAGTGGCATAAGAGTGTAGACCACTGAGGTAATAATTAACCCCATAACTTGTCATGATTATGCTACTGAAAGCCCAGAGAGCCGCAAGGAAAAACACAAAAGAATTGCGCATGGCTGGTATGAGGCGTAAATGTAGCACTATAGCATATACCATAATTGATATCAATGCCCATGTTTCTTTAGGATCCCAAGCCCAATATCTACCCCAGCTTTCGTTTGCCCACACCCCACCTAAAAATGTACCTATGGTGAGTAAAAATAAACCTATTGTTATGGCCATTTCTACCACAGCAGATAACTCTTGGATAGTTCCAAACCATTGTTTGGTAGCCGAATTTGGCTTGAATATCAACAAGAACAGGCACAACAAGGCTATAATGGCAGCTAAGGCTAACGGTGCATAACTGGCAACAATGATAGATACGTGTATTTTGAGCCAATAAGAGTGCAAAACAGGCATAAGATTTGTGATTTCCGGATTGAGCCAATCCAAGTAGCTCACAAACAATAATATACCTGAACCCAAAAGTCCTAATGGTAGTGTAAATCTTGATTTGCGCATAAATGCAATCCCAAACACCAATACACCCCAAGCTACAAAAAGCATCATCTCAAAACCATCACTCCAAGGCGGATGCTTAGCAATGTACCAGCGCAATCCAAGTTCAAATGTAAAAAACAGCAGTCCTATGGCTGCGAGCACGACTCCTACCATCCATAGTATGCTAAGTATACGCGCGGCTTTGAAGATTTGTATTATGGCCAATATGAGCATCAACAATCCTAAGATGATGAAGGCAACAAAAAGATAATTGCTAATCCGTGTTTTGGTGTAAAAAAGTTCTGCCTTGATTTCATTATCCGAGGGATAAACCGTATCCCCTGCCTTTCTTTGAAACATATCTATGTAGGCCAGACTTTCATTTGCCTCTGTATAGTCCCCGGTAAGGTTTCCATTACGCAAAGCGGTGAGATATATTTGAGAAATATTGCGCACAAAAGTCCCATCTTCTTCATCAAATCCTTGTTGCCACTGGGTAGAAGTGAACCATGTATCATTATCATCCAAGCGATTGGGGAAGATGCGCATGAAATCGCCAATCATCACCGCATAGAAAATATTGAAGCGTTCATCTAATTTTAAAATCTCTTTGTCAAACTCGCTTCTTTCTGAAGGTTTGAGGCGATTGACACGGTTTACATCGTCGAGAATGATGTAATTTCCCTGCTTATCTACCAAGTCAAGAAAGCGCAAGGTGCCTGTTGGTTGTACATTGAGTTTTTGAAATAGCGGAGCTGATTTTTTCTCAGCAATTTGCAGCATAGGCAGATCTGAAAAGGCTCCCGGATTCATCTGCACGGCTAGAAGAAACTGCTCGGGAGACAGCACAAAATTTTCTTCTTTTTGAGGTACAACAATCGAGGTTTTACCTGTGAGTTTGCGAATAATTTCGTAAGCCAGAGTAGAAACCGGCTTCATACGTCCATCTAAATCTTGGACTATAATTCGGCCATATTGATCGGCATGTTCTTGGGGAACTATATAGATACGCACATCTGATTCAGAAACCGGAACCTCAATTTGCGTAGAGTCCACGGTTGCCGGATTTGAATCTTGCGCTTGCATGATTGAAGATGAAAGCATCAATAGAAGTAAAATCACTGCAGATGCTTTGCTTTGCACTTTTCCAATCTTTCTATTTACCGCGCCAAAGCGGCTATTTCTCCAAAATAAAATGATAATCATAGATATTGTGAGCAAAGTATAGCCAATGTATGTAATTATAGTTCCGGGTCTGTCTTGATTCACCGCTAGCAACGTACCTTGCTCATCCTCATCATAGGAAGCTTGATAGAAGCGATAACCCTTGTGATCTAAGACATTGTTCATGAAAATACGATAATCAAATTGGGTAAGATCTTCGTTAAAGACCGTGACTTCACTAGCATATCCGGAAGGGCTTGTACTACCTGGATATCTTTTCAACTCAAATTCTCTTAATTTGATGTGAAAAGGTAAATTTTTAACTTGTGGACCATAGGTGAAGCTGTATTGTTTGCCTTGATAAGTAAAATCAAACCATTCTGGCTGACGTGTGGTTACCATAATGCTCTTTTCTGTCAAAAGCTCATTCTCAGGAGAGTACACCTGTACATCTACCATGTCTGGTAATTCCTTTGCAAGCTCCTCATCTTCTTCTTTGATAAATACACGCTCTTTATTTTCATGTATATCTTTGATCATAATTGTGCCATACTCCCATTGATATAAGGAACGCTTGCGCAAAGGGCGCCAAACTCCACTGTCTTGGATTCCCATTTCTTGGGTGGCCATTTCTATGACTTGTGCTGGTTCCTGCATGCGAATCTGCCAGATATTGTCAATTTTGGCGATATTCACAAAGGCTTGCGCATTCTGGTTACCAAAAGCCAAAGGCATATTTCTTAATGCCAGATTGTCTCCGCTCAACACCAAGTAGTCTTTACGGCCGTCTTCTTGTGCAACGGCAATGTCTAGAAATGTTTCAGTTCCGTCATGCCACTGCTCTCGCGCCCCTTGTTTGTATCCAACAATACGAAGATTGAAATCATTGTTATCTACAGATAATTTTTCGCTTTTTGGTTCAAAACCTTTGGCAATAACATGCAATGGCTTGGAATATATCTTATTATCTTCCTTGATCTGCAAATACTTTTCAAGCGTATAGAAATGATTGAGCATCTGGCCTTCTCTTATAGGCATTATACCTTCTTGTGCTATATAGCGAGTAACACCGGCACCGAAGAGTATTACAATCAATGATAGGTGCAACAATCCAATAGGCCATTTTTTAGCAGAGAAAAGCCTATACTTAGGAATATGGTATATGAATGAAGCAGTTAACCAAAATAGAATCAGCTCAAACCACCAAGAGTCATAAATGAGCCAACGCGCATAGGCTGTACCATGGTCATTTTCTACGAAAGTAGCCACCGCCATTGAAATAGCCATTACGAGCATAAGGATCACCGCAACTTTAGACCCCAATAATATTTTCAAAATTTTCATTAATAATTTTTGTGATTACACAAAGAAAAGCTGGTATTTCAATGCTTTTTCATTACATAGATTTAGGTGACTGAGCCAATCACCATGTACCAAATTATAGCTTTGGCCCAATAAACTTATTAGGATTACCCGGACGGAAAATCAACATAAGGTATGCCCAGTTTTGTGTATCATGCATGTTTAGATTTGCATGCAAACGTCGCCAAGTGTCAGTGGCAAAGAAATGACTGTAGCCGGCTTGTACACTAAATTCCGGATTGAGCACATAACCTGCTGTGATGTCAATTTCATGTCCCAGATTGTTTTGCATGTCTGCACCTGTGGCATCTACTACTTGCGCGTTGGCATCAAAACGATGATAGTCACCTTGCACAAAAAAACGTGGATTGATGTCATACCTTGCTTTTACATAGTAATCATTGAGCCCGACACTGTTTTCATGAGCACCACCTACATAGAACAAATCCATATATCCATTAAACAAATGGTTTGTGCCATATTGCAACGAATAGGAATGGTTTTTATCACTTTGAGTGTTTTGGTCTGTCCCACTTATAAGTTCAGCACCTGCCACCAAGCGAAGTTGTGACCCACTTACACTATCAAGTGGTATGCGTTGTAGCAATTGTAAATTGGCATTGTAAGCATTGATACTTCTCCTCTGCACATCTTGTCCTAATTGATGGTAATAGTATCCGCTTATTTCTGTATTTCCACCGAGAGCGTAGCGTAGAGTTGGAGCGCCAAAGGTCTGTCTGTTATGTGTGCCATCTGTCACCAAAGTACCCTCTGCACTGATTAGCCTTTGTCTTGTTTCTGCCCAGGCAAGAAGTGAATATTGAAGCGGAGTGTTAAAGGATTCATATCTAGCCATCAAGGCAGATTTATATTGATTGGGTGTAAAGAAATCATGATTTGCCAAGGTTTGCCCATCTTGGTTATAACCAGCACCTACATGCAATTTTCTTCCATCCTTTTCCCATTTTACAAGAGCAAAATCATGGGATCGTGCCTGCAAAAACCAATCAAGACTACCCAAAAATCTTGAGCCATCATAATTCAACTCCTGTCTACCGAGTTTCGCAGATAAATGAGGAGTGAATTTATATTCACCCCAAGCCTCATAAACAGAAAGAAAGGCATCTGAGGTGTTGGCTTGTGGAGTGCTACCCCATGTGCGTATATCTTGTACACTAACGAACATGTGTAGACGCTCACTTTGATATTGCGCTTGAAGACGAGCTCGGTGTGCAAGGAATTGCGCAGGATCATCATTTTGACTTATTGGCCTATTAAAACCATGTCTATATTCTCCCCTAAGAATATACTGACCATTCAATGAAAACTGCGAATAGACTGGAGACGCTGCCCAAACCATTATGAGCAGAACCAAATTTTTGTACTTAAACATTTCTGTGAAGCTTTATTGGGTAGCTTTTCTCACATTCATTTGTGCCTCACGTTGACGCCCCTCAGATAGCCATGCAGGTACAACTTGATCTAAGAATCTTTGCTTATTAACTATTTCTTGTTGCATGTCCAAACCAATATATGCTTGCAAGGCAGATTTGCTATTCAAGTCTGGCATTGTAACCCCACCAGTTTGTCCTAATTTATTTAGTAACATCACCAATTCACGTCTAGTAGTAGTAATCAAATGTATAGCACTAGTTGTAATTCTTGAAGCCTCAAGTGGGGCATGAAAAGAACCACCATGGGATGCAACTACAAAGTCCCATCTCCACTGCGCATGACGAATCCCTTGAAGTATACCTGCCATCTGCGCCTCTGTAGCTCCCAGATCCCAAGCTTTTTTAGCTTCAATGTGTGCCTTAGCTATTTCTTTAGAAAGTATTTTGGTCCCTTCTTTCACTTTACCTTGACGTTCATAAACGTCGGCAATCAGGTTGTCGGTTTTCTCGCGGTGACACACAAAGCAACTGTTTTCAATATTGGTCAGTGGAGAGCCTATATGGTGGTCTGTGAATTTTTGACCTCCTTCAGATTTGTATGGCATATGACAATCTGCACACGACACACCACGCTTGGCATGAACTCCCATGCTATACACTTCATAATCCGGGTGCTGCGCTTTCAGCATTTTTGCTCTAGAAAGCGGGTGTTCCCAGTCATAGAATTCATAGTTGTCATAATATCTTTCCATATCCTCCACTGTCATACCTTCTTTCCAAGGAAACACAACATAATTTGCACCTTCTTTACCGGGTAAATTTTTATCAAAATAATATTCAACGTGGCATTGTGCGCACACAAGGCTGCGCATCTCTTGGTGTGAAGCCTGGCTTATGTCTTTACCCATATTATGAAAAGCCTCAACCAAAGCCGGACGTGTGATTGTAAGATTCATTGTTTTTGGGTCGTGACAATCAGCACAGCCAATCGGGTTAATAACTTGCGACCCGAATGTTGACCATTTTTCGCTGTAAAACTCCGTAACTCCAATTTCCTGCATCAAGCGCGGCACATCCGGGCTTTTACATGTCCAGCAAGTGGCTGGCATAGGACCATCACCTTTTTCCATAGGCGCACCTACACGCAAAGTTTTGTGCATATCCGTAATAGCATGCCCGTGACCTTTTGGTTGATTGTAATCTTTACTAAATGCATATCCAGCCCATAAAATTACCCATTCAGGATTTTCATCTAAGGCATCTCTATGTCCACTCGTAAGAAAACCACTACGATAAGTAGTATCTATAGTTTTCATGTAAGATTGATACTGTCTTGGATAATTCAGACCCCATACACTATCACGTGGTTCAAAGCCATCTGCACCTATTTCAACAGTTGGAGTATATGCAAATCTTGCTTCAGCACGTCGATCAGTGATATTTGTGATCAATAGAGCCAGTAAAAGTACAGCAATCAGTGTCCCGATAAAAAACAACCAATTTCTCATATTGTAAATTTGAATATTATTTTTCTGTAGATTTCTTAGTTTGTTGAGTATTCTCCTCTTCCATCACATTCCGCAGCCAAGTGGGAATTATGTCTTCATCTTCCTGCTCATAATTGCGCAGAGGCTCTATCTGGTGCCCAACCGCTGCTAAGCTACTGACTCTACCATGCGGCACTTCCTTATGGCAATCCCAGCAAAGCCTGTCAGTTCTATCTGCATGGTGGGTAGCCACAAAGCCATCAAGTCTTGCATCTGTCACTTGATCCTCATGGCATCGCACGCAGTTATCACGTATCACCTGCGGCGCTGCACCCTTCGTGCGTATAACTTGCGGCTCTGTGCGGGTTGTGAAAACGTAACTGTGCCAAAATCCGTCTTTGGCCTTGAAGGCATACTTCCGCACAAAATTGTCTTGTGGCACGTGACAATCATTGCAGTGCGCCACTTCTCTGTGTGAGCTTTTATTCCACGTCATATAATGTGGTGTCATCACATGGCAATTGATGCAAGCTTGTGGATCATCACTCAGGTATGAGGTTGCTTTGCTCAAATGCAGTGTATAAAAACCTAAACCAATAAATGCAGCAAAAACTATCACAGCCGGAACCTCCCATTTCTTAGAAGGCCAGAATCTGAACCTATTGCGCAGATATTCATTCCGAAAATATTTTCGCATTTTATTGATTTATGGGTAAATATAGTACTTTGTGATATGAAGCGAACGTTAAATTTTATTAGAATTCGTTTTAGACAATTTCCAATAAAGACATCTTACTCTTTAATATGCTAAAAACCTTTTGATTAAGCGTTATTTAGAATTTATATAAATTACATCTAATAATTTTCAAATGCTTATAATCTTTGTTTTTAGCGGATTCATTTACATCGCCCTTCTTTTTTGCACTAAGAAATTGAACCTGACATCATACTGACTAAGTAATGCTTTTAAATCAATTAAGTTCGTTTTCCTTAAGAAAAACATCCACTGAGGCATTCACATTTCTCATTTCAATTTTACATTTCCCAATCCAATGCATATTAATTACCGTCCCGGGAGACCAAAGGAAACAACATTAAATATGTAAACTATTATATTCCAAACTACTCCATCTTTAGTTGTTAGTTATTTCCTTATTCAAAGAATCCATTTTTGAAATAAT
>JAUNRT010000024.1 GCA_030535475.1 Weeksellaceae bacterium
CTACATCTTATTGCATTTTGCTGTATTTTGATTAGGAAACATTAAACAAGTTCTCTGACAGAGCTGTGATGGTAACATACGGGTTCACACCCAAGTGCCCGGGAATCAAAGAGCCATCTGTTACATACAATTGTTTGTATCCTTCAAGTCTCCCATGCAAGTCAGTTGCTTTGCCAAGCACGCAAGCACCAAGTGGATGATAGCATATGCTCTCATCTACGCCTTTATTCCTCATCAAAACATTGTTGTTTATATATCTTCCGCCATACCATGATCTGGAACCGTGTTCATTCATCTGTTTCAAGAAAAACTCCGCATTGGTTCGCATATGCTTATTGTGAGATTTGTCCCAAGCTAAAGATATACCGCCTTTATTCAGGTCATATTGGATTTCGCCAAATTTATTCACTTTGTTCACAACCAGATATAGCGCTGTGTGAGAACCTAAAGTTGGCATAGGAGCAATTTCCGCAAAGAATGGGTGAATAGCATCATCCATATTTCGCAATCCTCTAATTGGCATTGTCGCTTGATTATTTCCTCTAGACTCATGAAACAAAGGGTCCAAAGTATATCTGCTAGCCATAGCGTTACCATTGTTGCCCCAATACTTTCCAACTTCCTTAGAGAGTTTTGGAAGCTTATTTAGCTGTTTTGACCTTAGAAGTAGTTCAGTTGTTCCTAAACTACCGGCACCCAAGTATAGATAATCACATGTAAATCTTTTTTCACTCACCGTTCTATTTAGAGTATCAATTTGAAGCACTTTTAGGCTATACGTGCCATCAGAGTTGGCTTGTATGTGGTCAACTTTATGCTGTGGGATAATGATTACATTACCTGTTGCAAGCGCTCTTTTCAAGTATGTTTTAGTAAGATCTTGTTTCCCGTTATTATTGCCGTACAGCACTTCTATATTTGTGGCAGAGCCAGGCGCTCGCCCCGCTATTTCATCACGCATATATTCAAAGTCATAAATATTGGGTACTTCTACAGGTGTGAACCCCGCATTAGAACCCTCTTCAACCCCCATTCTTGAGAATTTATACCACTCAGATTCATAAATATCTTTTGGTGCTATTCGTTTGCCTAAACTTTTATTCGCGAGAGGGAAAAACTTGTCATAAATTATGTCCAGTGGTAAAGTAACGCCAACAGAGTCAAATACATCTTTTAGATACTTTCTATCAGGAGTTACCGTCATCCCACCATTTACAAGAGAGCCTCCGCCAATACCTTTGCCTAGATAAATTTTTACATGATCAAAATCTCTGCGCTCCAATATTCCAGTGAATTGTGAAAAACGGTTTAAGTTTCCTAGTCCAATAGGAGCTTGGGTAGAGGTATTCATCCATGTAGACTCTTTACCGGCGTTGGTCATTTTATAAAACTTAAAAGCCGGATTTTCTTGTTTATAACCTTCCCAATCCAGTCCCATTTCTATCATCAATACCTCATGTCCAGCTTTGGCTAACCGTTCCGCCACAACAGCATTTCCATAGCCGGTGCCAATTAAAATGTTTGTAAAATGTCCACCTTTATTGTATATAAGTTGAGCAAGTTCTCTTCCAATAACGGAGCGGCCAATCATCAATCCAAAAGTGGCCAATCCCATCGTTTTCAGAAACTCCAATCTATTCATGCATCAAGAATTTTAATATTTCTATTAATCACGCCTTACAAGCCATAAATAAAGTGCTAGAATAATGCCATAGCAGGAAAAAAAAGGGCTCAAATTGTATGAGATTTAGCATGGAATTTCAATCAAACCTCTTTAAAACTTTTTGATTTTGGAATCATTGCAAGTTTTAGAACCTATTAATTGGCTAAACTGAAAGAACTTAATAGAATTCATTGCATTAATTGGAGTTTTTCGAAGTTACAGAAAGTGAATTAGGCACAACGCTATAAAAATAAAATGTAATAGTACGATGAAGGTTATTTCTCCAAGTTACCAATAAAAAAGTAGCCACCTCTATAATAGAAGTGGCTACTAAATCTGTGATATATTTTGCTTTAGAGCTTAATTACTTTTCTTAATCAAAAGCTTGAGATTGACCAACAGTTACTTGCTGCACATTCACTACCTCATTCGCGTTAGTACCCATTACAAAGGCAACTAATCTCAAATTCTGGTTGTTTTCAACTTCGGCTGGAACTTGTACATTGAAACTTCTAGAATATACATTGCCTTGGCTAATACTTGTGGCTGGGATTTCGTCGCCAAAGATATCTGTATAGGCTCTTCTCAGCGTGTAGTTGTGCTCATAGTTTGGAATTGGATTCGGCTGTGAATAATAGTAACAATTATTAACATACGGCTGAGAACCAGAGAAATAGTTCACTTGATTGTAGCGTAAGCCATCTTCTAAAAGATACACAACAAGTTTAGCATTTTCCAATTGGTTTACGGCAAATCCTACTTGTACTGTAAAATTCAGATTATTACCAGAAATTGAAGACTCAATAGCCAAACCTGCAGGTGCGGGTTGGTTAAGATATGTATCAATCAAATTTGTGTATTGTTCAGTTTCCACAGCACATCTATCTGGAATTACACCAGCCACCATATAGAAGTTAAGAGGGTGAATACGGTTTATGCGAGCCTTTGGCAGACCTGTAGTATTGTAAGCTGCTTGCAACTGATCTTGAAACTCAAAACGGTATGGATCATTGTCACAGTGAATAGCTACAGGAACAACACGATCACTGTGCGTGGTGAGTATTTCCAGCATTTTGGTCATACCGGGACACCAACCGCACCATGTACCTGTATAGTCTTCAACCATCACTTTTTTGGTAAAAGTAGCGGGGATTTCTTCAGCAGGTTCCACATGGAATGTAAGGCTTGCACTACTCAATCCCTGCCAGCTAGCGTACACTGTATGATCTCCTGCTGCAGTAGGAGTATAGGTGTTACCTTGAATTTGTGTTCCATTCACGTAAAAAGTTGAGTTCTGGGTGATGTTTCCTGCGTAGTAAGAATTAGAAGAAAATGTCAGCGGCTGCCCTACAACAGCTTGAGCAGGTTGCAATTGCACTGTGAGAGTATCTGGTTCCAAATCCTCTTCCGTACCACAAGAGCTTAGTGTGAAAAACACAATTAGTGCAAATATGAAAGGAAATTTTAAAAATTGCATAGTAAAATCGTTTTTGGTAATGATTTTGTAATAATAGTATAATAATAATTTAATACATTTGCGAAGTTATGAAGAAAATCTGGAACTCAATTACACTATTTAGTTTAATCGCTCTATTGTCTGTGCCTGTAATGGCGCAAGAAAATGACCTTCCGTCTATCACTTTGCCGGATATGTATGGCAAAAACGTTGTCATTCAAGATTTAGCACAAATTGAAGAGCCGGTAGTCATGTCATTTTGGGCTACTTGGTGCCTACCATGCATCAGAGAACTTAATACTATCAATGACATGATAGATGATTGGCGTGATGAGACAGGTGTGCATTTCTATGCAGTATCTGTTGATGATTCAAAAACCGTAGCGCGTGTGAATGCAATGGTCAACGGTAAAGGCTGGGACTATGATGTACTTCTAGATACCAACAATGACCTTAAGCGCCTATTGAATATCCCTACAGTGCCTCACGTTGTTTTGTTACACAAGGGCAAAATCGTTTATCGCCATGCAGGTTATCAGCCTGGTGCAGAAATGATGTTGTATGAGAAAATTCAGGAATACGCCAATTAATTTTGTATAAATACAATATTTTTTTGAACCTTTACAGTCAATTTTTTAAACTGTAAAGGTTTTTTTTTTTACTTCAATGTTCACATTTATGAAAAAGCAGATTTTTGCCGGTGCTTTAGGGCTTCTTGGAATTTTCAGTTTTGCTCAGGAAATCAACCTCGGAGGATTTTCTGGTGGTGTAGAGTCTAATGGCGCTTGGTATGTAGAAGATGAAACGCTGAGTTTTGATCCAGGAGAACTACGTTTCAGATCCAACAATTATTTTAGATTAGATTACCAAGCTGGCAATGTAAGTGCAGGGGTGCAGTATGAGGCTTATCAGCCGGGCGCTCTACTTGGTTACTCACCAAGATTTGAAGGCCAAGGGATTGCTACTTACTATGCCCGCTACCGTGATGATAAAATTGATATTACCGCAGGTAACTTCTATGACCAATTTGGTAGTGGTTTGATATATCGATCATGGGAAGATAGAGCGATAGGTATCAACAACTCCATTCGTGGTGTAAGAGCTGCATGGACACCCAACACACATACAACTATCAAAGGTTTTATAGGTCAGCAAAGATTAGGCTTTGATCTTGTAGAAGGTGCTGTTGGTGGTATAGATGTAGAATCCAATATCATAAAATTAGTAAACAAAGACGCCGGCAACAAACACAATTTAGTTGCAGGTGCTAGCTATGTAGGTAAATATGAGCCTTATACAGGTTCGCGTCAAGATATACCTGGCACAGTTGGTAGCTACGCAGCAAGACTTAATTATTACGGCACATCTGGTTTCCATACAGCTTTAGAATATGTATATAAAGGTGCAGATGTATCTATGAATGAAAGTACTATGTCCAACGATTTGTATGATGGTAATGCTTTTTTGTGGAATGCCGGATATTCACGTAGAGGATTTGGTGTGAATACCACATTTAGACGTCTTGAAAACATGGGGATGTTTAGTACACGTAGGTTTGCAGACATGACTGTGAATACCTTTAATGAGGCCAATATCAATTACTTACCCGCACTTACTCGCCAACATGACTACCTGCTTACCAACATTTACGTATATCAGAGTCAAGGATTCTTGAACTTTGGCAATCAACAAGCTGGAGAGATAGGTGGACAGTTGGATGTTTTCTATAATATACCTCGCGGTAGCAAACTGGGCGGTAGATACGGGACCAAAATTGCTGTGAACGGTTCATATTGGAATGCGTTACAAGCCGAATTTGATGGAGCTTCATATACCACAGGATTTTTGGATTTTGGAGAAAAGTATTTCCACGATGTTAATGTTGAAGTCACCAAAAAGTGGTCTCCGAAATTCCTTTCAATCATTACTTATATGAATCAATTTTATCACAAAGGTGTAGTAGAAGGCGGAAACTATAGTCCTCTAGTAGCCAATGTGGTAGTAGGAGATTTTCAATATATATTCAACCCACGCAATTCTATGCGATTTGAATTGCAACACATGCAAAGCAAGCGCGAGAGAAAAAATTGGGCTGCGGCTTTAGTTGAGTATAATTACAATCTAGTGTGGAGTTTCTATGCTTCAGATCTTTGGAATTACGGAAATGATGACCCGGCAAGGAGATTTCATTATTACAACTTAGGCGCTGCCTACGCACGTCACGGAACTAGAGTTGCTGCCAACTATGGCCGCCAACGTGGTGGATTGATCTGTGTGGGAGGTGTATGTAGATTCGTGCCGGAGAGTGCGGGATTGACATTTTCTATCAATCACTCATTCTAAAAACATTTGGAACTTTTATCAAATATGTGGTATATTTAGCCGCGACTTTTTAATAAAACAGTAAAATATTATGAATAGAATTTTATCTTCTTTGGTGATGGGTGCCCTTTTTATGAGCACTTTCGCCATGGGTCAAGTTGTTTTCAGTGAAAACTTTGACTCCTCAAATCAATTCCCTGCTGGTTGGGCTACCTTCCGTGGTGAAAACGGTCTTGGTACACAACAAGATTGGAGAATTAATACTCAAGCCGGATATTCCCCACCAAACTCTGCCTTTGTACAGTATGAAAATGTTCCGGGTGTTGAGCCTGCTGAAGATTGGATGGTAACTCCATTGATTGATCTAACAGGATTAGCTAGCCCTGCACTCACTTTCATGACTGCACAGCTATATGCTCCAGATTATGGAAGTATCTACCAAGTGAGAGTTTCTACAGCTTCTCAAACAAATCATAACGATTTTGCAATTGTTGCTCAGTGGAATGAAACACAATTGGGCAATGTTGGAGTATGGGGTCAGAAAGGTGTGAGTCTTGCTGACTATGCCGGTCAACAAATCTACATTGCATTTGTGATGGTTCAAGATGATGGTGACAACTGGTATGTAGATAATGTAGAAGTGCAGAACGTTGAATCTGGTGGCGCAACACTTGCATCTATCAATATGAATGCATTAAATGCACCAGGCAACATTCCTGTTTCAGCCACTTTGTTGAATACAGGTACTACAACTATTACTAGCTTCACAGCTGCTTACTATGTAGATGGCTCTTTTGTTGCTAGTCAAGAGTATACTGGGGTTAATATTCCTTTCACGAGCACATATAATTTCGATTTTACGCAACAATATGATGCTGCTCCAGGTGCGCACACAGTACAAGTAGTAATTACTCATGTGAATGGCGTTGAATTGGAAACTCCTATTTCATTGGATTCGACATTTGCGGTTGCAACAGGTTCTACTGAAAGATTGGCACTTATTGAGCATTTCACAAGTTCTACTTGTGATCCATGTTTCAACTACAATACAAATGTTTTCAACCCGTCATTTATGAATTCTTATGGCGATAGATTTGCGTTGATAAGATACCAAATGAACTGGCCAATTGCGGGTGACCCTTACTATACTGCAGAAGGTGGTGTGCGCCGTAACTACTATGGTGTAAATGCTGTGCCGGAACTTTACGTAGACAGCAGAGCACATTCATTAGGTACAGCCAACTCATTGTTGACAACCATTAATAACGCCAACAATATCCCAGGATATGTTGCTATAGATGCTACTCACACAATCAATGGAAATGAAATTACTGTTAACACACAGCTTACTCCATTCATTGATGGCGAATACACTGTACACGTTGTTGTTTTTGAAAATGAAACTACAGGTAATGTAAGAAGTAATGGAGAAACGCGATTCGAGCATGTAATGATGAAAATGATGCCAAACGCACAAGGAACTACAGTAACTTTTGCAGATGGTCAGCCATATTCTTTCAGCCTTACACAAGATTTGAGCTCGACAAATATTGAGGAAATGGACGATCTTGGTGTTGTTGTTTTTGTACAACATAACGCTCAGAGAACTATTCTGAACTCTGGTTACAGCGAGGAAACTCTTTCTACATCAGATGTTGCTGTAGCTTCTAGAGTATCATTTGCCCCGAATCCTGCAAAAGATGTGATTCAAATCAACACTCCGGAATCTGTTAACGTACAAATCGTTGATGTTACCGGTAAAATAGTTAAGACACAGAAAAATGTACAGAACAATGCACAGGTTCAACTTAATGGACTAGCGAAAGGATTGTACATCATCACGTTTGAAGGTGAAAACTTCAAAAGCGTACAGAAACTTTTGGTTAAATAATAAATTTTAAGCTTATACAGCAGTGCATCTGAAACAAACAGATGCACTGCTTTTCAAAAAAAATATCATGAAAAAGATTTCAATTATTCTCTCTCTGCTGGTTGGCACTTTTTTAGGTGCTCAATCTATGTTCACGGTTACCTTGGACAATGATGCGCAGACCCAAATTGTAAATAATCATTCATTTGATTTTAACGTTGTGGGCTATCCTGAAGCCAATGTGGGCTTCCATGTGAATAACATCACAGACGAACCAATCGTCATGCGTATTTATGTTGAAGAAATCATTAACGACAATGGTAGCAACATGGAACTATGCTTTGGTGAATGCTATACCGGTATTATAGACAGAGAAAGATATCCTTTGGAATCTTTTGTAGGCATACCGGCACAGTCTAATCAAGGAAATGGTGATCATTTCTTGCTTTTTCAAGAGCCTAACACCAACGAACTTGTTGAGTACAAGTTTATTTTCGAAAGATATTCAGTGCCAGACTTAGTGCTTACGGATGATATTCTTACCGTATACTATCGCTACCAAGCCAACATGAGCGTAATGGATGCTGAGCGTACTGATGCTGTGAGCGTGTACCCAACTCTTACCAGAAACAATTTGAATATCAAAGTGCAAGAGAATGCTAGCGTTACCTTGCATGATATGACCGGCAAGCAGTTGCAACAGTTGCAGTTGAACGCTGGAACACATACTCTTGATGTTTCAAGATATGGTAAAGGCAATTTCGTTCTTACTTTCCAAACTCAGTCTGGTTTGAAAACTAGCAAGAAAATCATGGTTCAGTAAGAAATTTATTATAATTTCAATCATAAAAGCCGTCTCTATGAATTCATAGAGACGCTTTTTTTTGTAACAATCACCACTTTTTATTTCCTTGAGGCAAACATTCTTATGATTTAATTCAGTAATATTTTCGGTTTTGGGAATTTTATTAATTTTTTTACTGCAAACTATTCTGAATCAAGCAATTGTAGAGCTGTCTGAAGAGCCGAAATGCTGCTAATTTTTCTGATCAAAATTATCATCTCGGCAAGGTTGAAAGATATAATGCTTGTTTTTTCTGTCATTTGCCTGATAACCACTATATTTACAAAAATTGAATTTTTAATAAAACACGAAAAGATTAATTAGATGAAGAAAATTTGGTTGATGTGCCTTGTGATGAGTATAAGTGCACAATTTGCATTAGCACAAGGCATTACAGCAGAAGATGTTGCAAAAATGCGTAATGTCACTAATAGCGCCATGTCACCGGACGGTAGATTTGTAGCATACACATTGAGCGTTCCGGCAGATTACACGGGTGAGAATTCACCAAATTCCTCCCAATTGCACATACTCAACACCCAAAACGGTACTTCTCGACCATATTTTACTACATCTAGCGTAAGTCAAATTACGTTTCGACCACAGAAAAATACCATCACTTTCCTAAGCAGAAGACAAGGAGAAAGCAGCAATGCGGTCTATGAACTTGATATCAATGGCGGGGAAGCTGTGAAACTATTTGCGCATAGTAGCAATATACTTGCGTATGACTGGCATCCGGATGGCAACCAAATAGTTTTTGCAGCATCTGAGCGTGAGAATACTCCCAAAAGCTCGCTAAGCTATTCGCCGCAGTTTTATGAGGAGGATTTCAGCACTCGCAAGGCATTTGTGAAAAATATAACTACAAATGTAACCGCGAAAGCTTTGGACGTTAAAGGATCAATATATATGTTGGCATGGTCTCCAAATGGGCAACAGATTGCTATTTCAGTAGCACCAACATCTAGTGTTGATGACATGTTTATGCGTCAATCTGTAAAGATTGTAAACGCTGCAACAGGAGCAGTTACTACCAACATAGACAATAAAGGTAAACTTGCACAAATTGTATGGGCGCCGGATAACAGCAGACTTGCGATTTTAGGAGCCAAAGATCTTCATGACCCAATTGAGGGTAATATCCACATAGTATCTGCGCAAGGAGGCGGTTTAAGAGACATTACGGGAGATTTCCAAGGTAAATTTGAGCGTATTTTATGGAAAGATGCTAATGCCATACATTTCTTGGCCTCAGAAGGTGTAGCTACAGGAATAGGTACCATACGCCCAGATGGTAGCAATAGACAGTGGATTTTCAAGTCTGATACACACGCGATCTCAAATTTTGACCGCTCAAGTGGCAATGCATACTCTTTTGTTGCCAGCACGCCTGAGCATCCATCTGAGCTATTTACTATTGCAGACACAAGAAGAGCAACCCCGCAAAAAAGAACTGATAACAATCCTTGGCTTCAAGGCAAAACTTTGGGCAAACAAGAGATTATCACCTATAATGCTCGCGATGGAAAATATGATATACAAGGATTACTTATATACCCGGTAAACTACCAAGCTGGTACTTCATACCCATTGATCAATGTAATCCATGGTGGTCCTGAAGCACATTATAGCAACGGATGGCTTACAGCCTATTCATTGCCTGGGCAAATGGCAGCCGGTAAAGGATATGCAGTTTTCTATCCCAACTACAGAGGAAGTACGGGTAGAGGCAATGAATTTACCTACAGCAGTCAAGGAGATATGGCAGGAAAAGAGTTTGATGACATAGTAGATGGTGTTGATCACCTTGTAAGCCTAGGTATAGCTGATACTAAGCGCGTGGGCGTAACGGGCGGATCATATGGTGGATATGCCTCTGCTTGGATGAGCACATACTATTCTCAGCGATTTGCTGCTGCAGTGATGTTTGTAGGGATTAGCAACAATATTTCTAAATGGGGAACGGGAGATATTCCAGAAGAGCTGTACCTAGTACATTCACGCAAACGTATTTGGGACAATTGGCAAGGAAATCTGGAGCGTAGCCCAATCTACTATGTAGACCGTTCGCAAACTCCAATCCTCATCATGCACGGGGCAGATGATCCGCGTGTGCACCCCGCTCAATCCATGGAGCTATATCGTCATTTAAAAGTAAGAAAGCCAGAGGTGCCAGTTAGGCTAATTTACTACCCGGGTGAGGGTCACGGCAATGTGAATTCCGGATCTAAGTATGACTATAACTTGCGCATGCTACAATGGTTTGACACATATTTGAAAACTGGAAATGCACAAGCAGAAAAACCAAGCTTGGATTTGCCTGAAAAAAGGTAAACAAGGTTTTATCTAACAATTTATACTGTAAAGTATTGTGATTCGCGCATGGAAATCTGTATATCAATGATGAAAAACCATACATAGAATACAAATAGTACATCTGCGGATGCAGAAGTGATAAAAATGTTCTGTGCGGCAATTTATACAATTGCGGTTTGTGTGAATGCTCAAACCGCAATTTTTTTTCTAACCACTGCCGTAAGTTTCTTATCATTGAATGATTCTATAAACACTTTGTTCATAGGAAGTGAGTGTTTATGTTTTGAATACTCTTCTTATGAGTTTGGAATGAAGCCTTATTCGCGTTTTTGGTATTGAGTACAGAATTTTTTTCGGCTGTACATCCATCAAAGCATTTAACCTTTGCCCATAAATTTTTGTAGATCTGCCGCAGATAAAAAGCAGAAATGTAGGTTTTGGGAAAGACCCAAGGAGCGGAGCACGCGGCAGGGATCGCAGTGGTAGCCCGCAAAGCAGACAGCCGCAGCAAACAGCGCCAGAGCGGGGTTGATGCCGCCGATGCGGCAGAAAACCCGCTATGGCGACTGATTTGCCGGCTGGCTGATGCGTACTACAAACGGAGAGCCCGACCGGCATTTTGGCTACATAAATCGTAGGTGTTTGAAACTGAATTTTATCAGCCAAAATGCCGGGGCCGCCCAAAAAATTATTTGTATCTTGTAACAATTCTATATTACAATCGTCTTATAAGTAAATTTGTAAAATAAATCATTTAAATAATTACATGAAAAAGTTGATTTTATCTATGATGGTAGCCGGAACCACTTTGTCTGTAAGTGCGCAAAACATTGATTTTGAGGAGTATAAACTCAACAATGGGCTGAGCGTAATCTTGCACGAAGACCGTACTGCACCAGTTGTTGTAACCTCTGTAATGTACCATGTAGGTGCTAAAGATGAGCAACCGGACAGAACGGGATTTGCACACTTTTTTGAGCATTTGCTCTTTGAAGGAACGGAAAATATTGGACGTGGTGACTGGTTCAAACTTGTAACCTCTAATGGAGGTATGAACAATGCCAACACTTCAGACGACCGCACGTACTATTACGAGGTTTTCCCGTCAAATAATTTGGAACTGGCTCTATGGATGGAATCTGAGCGTATGCTACACCCTGTGATCAATCAAATTGGTGTTGACACGCAAAATGAGGTGGTAAAAGAGGAGAAAAGACTACGTGTAGACAATCAACCCTACGGTAATATTATCAAAGCTATCAAAGAAAGTCTTTTTACTAAGCACCCGTACCGTTGGACAACCATCGGAGAAATGGAGCACCTAGACGCCGCTACACTAGATGAATTCAAAGCTTTCTTTGACAAATTCTATAACCCAAACAATGCTGTGCTTGTAGTAGCTGGTGACTTTGACCGTGCTCAGGCCAAGACTTGGATCAAACAATATTTTGGTGACATACCTAAAGGTGACCCAATCAAAAGAAACACTTATACAGAAGACCCAATCACACAGCCTATCAAGACTACTTGGGAAGACCCAAATATTCAATTGCCAATGTATGCAGTAGCTTATCGCACACCAGGAATGAAAACGAGAGAAGCGCGTGTGCTAGACATGGTGTCTACGCTATTGAGCGGTGGTAAGAGCTCTAGACTGTACAAGAAAATGGTAGATGATGACAAAACTGCTCTAGAAGTAGGTGCTTTCAACTTCAGCCAAGCAGACTACAGTTCATACATCATCTTTGGCATTCCTATGTCTGGCAGCACGCAAGAGCAACTACTTGCAGGCTATGATGCAGAAATCAAGAAATTGCAAACGGAGCTCATCAGCGACAGAGAATTGCAAATGTTGCGCAACAAGTTTGAGAACCAATACGTTTCTTCCAATGCTACAGTAGAGGGCGTGGCGCACAACTTAGCTACATACCACTTGCTGTACGGTGATACCAACCTCATCAATACAGAGATAGACATCTACAACTCTGTAACCAAGGAAGAAATACGTGATGTTGCACGTACGTATCTCAATCCAAATCAGCGCGTAGTACTAGACTACATCCCGGCTGCTCAAACTGCAAGTAACTAATAAACCATTTCAGAAACAATGAGAAATTACCAAATATTTACACTAATCATTGGTTTGTTTTTATCTATGAACCTTAATGCTCAAATAGACAGGTCTGTACAACCAAAAGCAGGACCCGCACCTACTGTGAAGGTGGGACAATCCAAATCTTTCACCCTAAGCAATGGCCTCACAGTGCTAGTGGTAGAAAATGATAAATTGCCTCGCGTAAATGTGAATCTTACTATAGACAATCCACCGTATATAGAAGGAGACAAGGCCGGAATGTCTAGCCTATTGGGTAGCATGATGGGTAACGGAACCAGCAAAATCAGCAAAGATGATTTCAATGAGCAAATAGATTTCTATGGAGCCTCTGTGCGTTTTAGAAGCAATGGCGCTTCTGCAAGCACACTATCTCGCTACTTCCCCAATGTGCTCAAACTTATGGCACAAGGATCACTAGATCCTAACATGACGCAGAAAGACTTCGACAGCGAAAAAGAAAAAGCACTAGAAGGCTTGAGATCGCAAGAGCGTAACGTGTCTGCGGTAGCTTCTAATGTGCAAAACGCCTTAGCTTACGGTGTTAATCACCCATTTGGCGAATTCATGAAGAGCTCTACATTGAACAACGTTACCTTGAATGATGTCAAAAACTTTCACAGCAAGTACTTTGTACCAAACAATGCATACCTAGTTATAGTAGGAGATGTGAAGTTCAATGAAGTGGAAAAATTAGTGAAAAACGAATTCAAAAATTGGAAAAAAGGTGATGTAAAGCGTCAAGACTTTAAAAACCCAGCCAACGTTACCACTACCACCATCAATTTTGTAGATATGCCAAACGCTGTACAATCAGAGATAGGCGTGATGGGTATTACCAACCTCAAAATGACAGATCCTGACTACTATGCCGCTATGCTAGCCAACCAAATCCTGGGAGGCGGTGGTGAAGGCCGTCTATTCCTCAACTTGCGTGAGGCACACGGCTGGACCTACGGCTCATACTCAAGCGTAGGAGCGGACAAAGAAGTAAGAAAATTCATGGCTACCGCACAAGTGCGTAACGCCGTTACAGACAGCGCTATAGTAGAAATACTCAATGAAGTAAACCGCATACAAACAGAGCTAGTGTCAGAAGAAGAACTTCGCAACGCCAAAGCAAAATTCGTAGGAAACTTTGTGATGCAGGCAGAGAAGCCGGAAGTTATAGCTTCACAAGCCCTACGCACCAAAACCCAAGGCCTACCTGCCAATCATTATGAAAACCACATCAAGAACATCAACGCCGTTACAGCAGAGCAAGTAAGAGCTGCAGCGCGCAAGTATTTTGCAGGTGGCAATGCACGCGTAGTGGTAGTGGGCAAAGGATCTGAGGTGTTGCCAGCACTAGATGGTATGGGCATGCCCGTACTATTCTATGATCGTGAAGGCAATCCGGTAGAGCGTCCAGCACAGACAGCCGTTCCCGTAGATGTAACGCCGGCCATAGTGCTAGACCGTTACCTCAATGCCATCGGAGGAGCCAACAAGGCCAAAGCCATTAACACTGTAAAAACAGAAATGACCATAGAAGGTTTAGCACCACAGCCACTCACCGTAGTTTCACTAGAAATGGCACCAAACAAGACACGCCAAACCATCAGCATGGAGGGTATGACCGTGATGGATGAGAAATTTGACGGTACCACCTACCGTGCCAGTGGCATGGGCGGCAACGCGGAGCAAACCGGTGACGATGTAGCAGAAAGAGTAGCGCGCAAAGGCGTTATCAAGCAAGCATTCTACACCGCAGATCAACTAGGGCTTACCGGCATAGAAAAGGTTGATGGCAAGGATGCCTATGTGTTGCGTGTAGTAGAGGGTGGCAAGACCATTCATGAATACTATGACGTACAGAGCGGCCTATTGGTGCAGCAAACTCAGAGCGTAGAAACCCCACAGGGCAACATGAATATTACAGCCCGCATGAGCGACTACAAAGAGGTAGACGGCATCAAGTTTCCACACGTTATCGTTCAAGAAGCCGGCCCACAAGTCATGACTATGAAAGTGAAAAATGTAACTATAAACAAAGGCGTTACAGCAGCAGACTTTCAATAAGCACGGACCATAAATCCTAGCAAATAATCTCCAAGCCGCTTATGTCACATGAGCGGCTTTTTCATTCAAAAAAAAATTTTTTGCAGAGCAAGATTCTAGAAACTCATAGAAAAGCATACTAGCATTGCAGGGAATATTTTTTTTATTATTTGGGCGGCTACCAAAAACTCCCTTTCTACCTGCACACCAATCTACATGCACACCACGGGAGTTTTTGGCACCGGTCTTCGGCTGCAAGCATATGCGTCTGCCTGCTACAAAAAAGTCACCCAAAAGCAGTTTTCGCTCATCGCTCAACCTGTTTTGGGTGTTTTTTGTAGAGCAGGCAGCCAGCATCTGCTTTCCACCTACGCCCTGCCGCGTATTCTGCTACGCAGAATGGCAGCACGTAGCCTTATTTTCATTCTCCAAAGCACTTTCCAGCCAAATAATATGCAGGCAAATATTACCCAAGCAAATACTTCTCAGACGAATACTTTACAGTCAAGCGCTATTTAGCCAAATACTTCTCAGCCAAGGCAAATCAAACCAAATATTACCAAGTAATCATAAGATTCAAATAAGGTTATTATCCTACATCTGCGATTTGCGAAATATCCTGCATGCCTTGCAATATCCAAGCAACGGGATTTTACTTCTTTTTGCTAAAAGAAAAAACTGGCCACACAAATTGCGAGACCAGTTCTATATTTTATAAGATTGAGAAGTTTTTACACCATTTTCAGGTAATTTATTTCTTCCTCATTCAACGTACGGTAATCCCCACGTTTCAAGTTCTTCTTGGTAAGTCCAGCAAAAGACACACGGTCTAGATACTCAATTTTATACCCAAGTTTCTCAAAAATTCTTCTTACTACGCGGTTCCATCCAATGTGTATTTCTATCCCAACTTCATTGTGCGCTTTTCCGTCTATGAAGTTAATCTTGTCTACTTTGGCTACTCCTTCCATCATTTGGATACCTTCACGGATGCGTCCCATATCATCACCATGCAGATTTTTGTCAAGAATCACGTGATAAATCTTGCGCACTTCATGGCTAGGATGCATAAGCTTTTTGGCCATATGACCATCGTTGGTGAAGAGTAAAACACCGGTAGTTTGCCTGTCAAGTCTGCCTACAGGGAATAGTCTAGCATTGGTAGCACCGCTCACCAGTTCCATCACCGTTTTTCTGTCACGCTCATCTTTAGTGGTTGTGATAAAGCCTTTTGGCTTGTTGAGTAGCACATACACCGGTTTTTCAGGAGAAATGCGCTTACCGTCAAATCTCACCTCATCACCCTGCTGCACTTTAAAGCCCATTTCAGTGACTACTTTACCATTCACCTCTACCAAGCCTGTGCGTATGAATTCGTCTGCTTCTCGTCTGCTGCTTATGCCGGCATTCGCTACATACTTGTTTAGGCGTATAGTACCACCATTGGGAGATGTCTCAGGCATTCTTTTCTTGCGTCTTGCAAAAGAGTCAAATTTCCTACCTCCGCCTTGCCCGGAACGCCCTCCGGCAGCTTCATTTCTGCGTTCTTGTTTCTTTCTTGCGTTCTTGCCAAGTTTGCCTCCTTCAGCACCTGAGTCGCCGCCGAATCGCTTTTCTCTGCCTCCATATGATGAACCTGCAGATCTACTATCCCTGCCAGATGAGCCAAAACTTTTTCCGGAGCGTCCGGATGGGCCGCCTGTACCTCGTTTGCCATATCTATCGCCAGAATCACCGCGTTCATAGCTTCTAGCCTCGCGTGGTCTTTCACTTCTGTCGCCACTTCCGCGATCAAAATCACCTCTAGAGCGACCTTCGCTTGGCCTGTCACTTCTTTCGCCTCTACCGCGTTCAAAACCGCCTGATGAGCGACCTTCGCTTCTTTTTTTGAAACCACCAGAATCTCTGCTTCCGCCGGTAGGGCGTGCAGATCCTCCGCTTCTGCGTGGTCTTCCGGCCTCTCCTGATTCTGAGCGTGATCTTGAGCCGGCTCTGCCTCCTGATTTGGGGCGTGATGCGCTACGTCCTCCCGACGGTCGCGAGTCCCTTGAGCGACCTTCACCGAAATCCGATCCTCCGGTATTTTCTGTGAAGCCCTGCAATCTGGGATTTGATTTTCTTTTCTTTTCTGACATGTTAGGATATATAAATAATAATTTTCTGTTTCTATATAAAAAATTGTCTGAGCGTCAGCGGATTGATTTTGATCCACACTATGCTCAGCACTCCAGCTACCAATAGCATCTTGTAGGCATAGTACAAGAGCTGGTATTGCCACTTTGCCCGCAAAAACCAAACCACAAATGCAAAGATTAACAGCATAAACACAATTGCGTAGAAATACCAACGCATATGGCCTACTTCTTCAAAAGTAGATAGATATAGTGCCACAGGTATAGATATGAGCATGATGAGGACCATAAGGAGCTTTGTGGTACTCAAACCCCATTTGGTAGGCATAGTTCGGTATTGAAAGATGAGGTCTGCTTGGTATGAAAATAGGTCTTTGGCTATATCCATTTGCAGGATGATTAAGCCAAGAAACAAGCCATGCATGAATATCACCGGCGCATGGTTGTTGAAGTAGAGAAGCAGCGCCAGAAATGGTAGTAATTGGAGTATGGTGACAAAAATATTGTTTATGAAAAACAGCTTATTGAGTTTGTGGCTGTAAAACCAAACTAGAAATTGATATATAGCAAAGAATATAGCAACCCGCCAAGATGCCACGGCTGCTAAGATGAGCGCAATACTGTTGAGCACCACGTACACAATGAGCTTGAAATTTTGGCTTACAAACTTGGATACATAGGTGTAAATAGGTCTGCTAATGCGATCTTTTTGCAAATCGTAAAAATTATTGATGATGTAGCCTGCTGCAATGGTGAGCGCAGAAGCCATGACTATGAGATGCATTTTATAGTCTGCAAGGAAAGTGTATAGCGGCATTTCCGGCGCGAAAATGAAATATGCCGTAAGGTACAGCGCCAGGATGAGCAAGAGTATGTTGTAGCCACGCACTACAGCAAATAGTGCCATGAGTTTCATCAATCCACTCTTGGTGGATGTGGATTTCATAAGTAGAAATTAAAAGCGAAATACAGGCTGTAGCTCAAATTCTGCTAAGGCCTTGGTTGCTTGGTCAAAATCTCTGGTGAAGCCGAGCACATATCCACCACCACCACTACCACAAAGTTTGAGGTAATAATCATCAGTTTGAATACCTTTTTCCCATGCTTTTAGCATTTTTGTAGGAATCATGGGAGTAAGGTGCAGCATTGCCCAATTTGAGAGGTTTTTGAGATTGTCAAACAAGGGTTCTTTGTTGCCGTGTATGAAGGCTTCTATACAGGCGTCATTGTACTTGTTAAACTCTTTTTGTAGCGTTTTTCTGAATCCTTCGTTTTTGAGTTTTTCGAAAAACAGTTGCACCATAGGTCCTGTTTTGCCAGGATTGCCGGAGTTTATGAGAAAGACTGCGCCTTTACCATTTTCATTGGGAGTGATGCCAACGGTATCTATGTCTGTTTTGCTGTTGATGAGCAATGGTATGTTCATATAGCAAATCAGTGGATCTATGCCTGAGCTTTTGCCATGGAAGTAAGATTCCATTTGGCCAAAGATGTTTTTGAGCTCTGCTATTTCTGATTTGTGTATGTTGTTGGTCTGTATTTTTTGGAGGGCATATTTGTCATATATAGCGGCCACCAAAGCGCCTGAGCTTCCCACACCATAGCCCTGCGGTATATCTGAATCGAAATGCATACCGGTTTTCAGGTCTTCTTGTAGTCTGTCGTAGTCTAAAAGGTCTGGGAGATTTTCTTGCAGGTATGTAGCAAATTGCTGCAAATGATTGTTGGACTCTTCGGCTCCGGGTTGTGGGTCGAAGCGAAGGGTTCCTTTGTAGAAATTATAAGGTATGGTGAGGCCTTTGGCATTTTCTATGATGCCATATTCTCCGAAAAGGAGGATTTTTGCAAAAAAAGAAGGCATTTTCATACTCCCAAATTATGGCGACAAAATTACAAAAATTTTGCCAAAATACTATTTATCAGCCGAAAAGATGGGGCAATATTGAAAATTTGATAATATTGGAAGTGATTAATCTGCAAATGGTCTTTCTACGGGTACTTTGTCTGGCACGGGGTGTGTGAGATCCATCACCGGAACCATGCCTTCTGAAGGTAGGTATATGATCTGCGGTATGCTGCCTTTGTCTGCTAATTTTTCAAGGGTGCGGATGAAAAGATATTGGTTGTAAGTCTTGGAGAGGGTGTTGTTTTCTACACGCATGGCTTCTGCCATACCTTTGGCTCTTTCTACCTCTGCTTGTGCATTGAGTTTTTCTGCTTCTAGTCTTGCGCGCGCTTCTTCTACGAGGATTCTGCGGTTTTGCTCTGCTTTGGCCATTTCTGCTTTACCGCTCATTTCTTGTTGCCACACGTTGTAAACAGGCATGATGTACATGAGCGCCGCGACGCTGATTACAAAAAACAGGAATGTGGCGAGGATATATTTTGAGGAGACTTTCATGGATGGAATTTTTTTCAAATTTATGAAATTTTATAACATGTTTTTAGGTGGATGTGTAGTTGCGAATTGCGATGTGCTGCGGTGTTGCCTAACCCGCTAGAGCGGGTTTTGAGGCAGTGATAGTAGCGGTAGCGCGCAAAGATGTATGCCGGACAAACCTCCAAGCAGGCTGGTTGAGAGAAGAATTGAACGAAAACAGGCTGCCTTGGAAAGGTTTGTAGGCATACAGCTGCGTACTACAAGCGGATAGCACGGTGCCAGTGTGTTTGGACCAGAGGTGTTTGGCCACACTGGCAGCCTCCCAAAAAATAAAAAAATACATGAAAGTGATGTTTTGTGAATGGGATTGGCATGAGTTGCTGAGGTTTTGAGTTAAAATATAGTTAGGATTTAAAAAAATCTGCGTTTATTTGTATGAATTTTTAAAAAACTTTTATTATGCATCCGGCTTATAAGCTTATGATCATTGCTTGGGTTGCTGTGGCAATCTGGGTTGGAATCGTGATTATGATTAACAAAAAGGTGCACCCGAGGGCTCTTTTTGCATTGTTTATGGTAGAACTATGGGAGCGCTTTAGCTACTATGGTATGCGTACGATTTTGATTTTGTACTTGACGTCTGAATTGGTGAAGGGAGGATTTGGATATGATGATGGCAAGGCGTACGGAATCTATGGTGCATATGGTGCGCTGGTGTACTTGACGCCTATTTTGGGTGGCTGGTTTGCTGATAAAATGATGGGTTTTAGGAAGGCGATTCTCTGGGGTGCGCTGCTGATGGCGGCGGGCCAGTTTACGCTGTTTTTGAATAATGAGGTCACGTTCTACATAGGTCTGGCATTGCTGGTGATAGGTAATGGATTCTTCAAACCAAACATCAGTAGTATGATTGGGAAGTTCTATCCGGAGGGTGATCCACGCCGTGATGGTGCTTTTACGATCTTCTATATGGGGATAAACATTGGTGCTTTTCTGACGCCACTAACGTGTGGTGCGATTGGTGAAATTGAAGGCTGGAAATGGGGCTTCTTTGCTGCTGGTGTGGGTATGATGCTTGGCTATTTCATATTTCTGATTGCTCAAGCGCGCGGATGGTTTGAAAACTATGGTCTGCGTCCTGAAGAGGAAATGAAACCAGTAGTGAAGGGTGTGAAAAACAGCTGGTTGCCTTATGTTTTCTCTCTACTCATGGTGCCGATTGCTTGGTTTTTGATCAATCAAAATGACATTGTAGATATACTACTGGCTATTCTGGCAGTGGTGATTTTGGGCTTCTTGATTTATCAATCTTTTGGCTATGAAACGGTGCAGAAACACAGAATATGGGTGGTGGTGATTTTGTTGCTTTTCACTACGGTTTTCTGGACTTTCTTTGAACTGGCGGGTTCTGCAATGAATATTTTCACGGAAAGGAACGTGAATAAGAATCTTTTGGGGATGAATTTCACGACTACGTTTTTCCAGTCTGTGAATCCGTTGTTTATCATGATTTTTGCGCCAATATTTTCTTGGATGTGGATAAAGCTAGGCAAATCTGGTAAGGAGCCGGCTGCGCCATATAAGTTTGGTACAGGTCTAG
Organism: Weeksellaceae bacterium; assembly: GCA_030535475.1. Lineage (GTDB taxonomy): Bacteria > Bacteroidota > Bacteroidia > Flavobacteriales > Weeksellaceae > JAUNRT01. Next base: position 20,740 of record JAUNRT010000024.1, read on the forward strand.
TGCTTTTGGGATTAGGCTTTTTGGTGATGACTTTGGGTAAGGGGTATGCCGTGGCAGGTCTAGTACCGGCTATGTTTTTGATTTTCTTGTACTTGCTACATACTTTGGGTGAGCTGACTCTATCTCCTGTGGGATTGTCTTTGGTGACTAAGTTGGCGCCTGTGAAGATTGTTGCCTTCTTGATGGGGATTTGGTTTTTATCTTCCTCTATTGCGCACCAGGCAGGGAAACATATTGCAAAACTCACTACGGTGAGCGAGGCGAAAATCATGGAGGAACAGGCTTTCAAAGAAAACATTGCTGATCCGTATTTGTTGTCTCAACTGGAGACTGAGGGCTTTAGAGGTCAATTGGAATCTAGCCCTGTAGAGAAAGCTTTGGTTTCTGATTCGTTTTTGCAACAATTGAATGAGAATAGCCAAGATAGACGATATGCTAAGAAGACTATACAGATAGAAGAGTTGAAGGCTGAAGCCGATGCTATAACACAACCGGATCTCAGACAGAAAATGCTTGAGGATAGTAAGCGAAGTTTTCTGGTGTATGCGGATGATTTGGGCAATCAGGATGAGCTGATTTCGGCTCTGAATGCTAATCAAATGGCGGAAGCTACGCTCACAGGTAGTGTCCTTTCTTCTCTAAGAGGGCAATCCTTGATGAAGGGCTTGTCTGTGTTTCAGAATCTAGGCTTCATAGCTGTGGGTTGTGGTTTGCTCTTGTTCTTGCTAGGCCCGATTATTACTCGCTGGATGCACGGGATTAAGTAATATTCTGCTCTGAGATTTGAAATGCCGTAACGGTACGGATTTTGTCTTTAGCGCAATGAAATTTTGATTTTATGAAACACGGAATTTTCTCTATAATACTTTGTTTACTGTTGATGAGCTCTGTTTATGGACAGGAAAATGCTGGCATAAATTGGTTGAACATTGAAGAAGCGGAAAAATTGCAATTGACCACTCCGGATAAACCTATGTTTATAGATATCTACACCAACTGGTGTGGGTGGTGCAAAAAGATGGATACTTCTACCTTTTTGGATGAGGAGGTGGTGCATCTCATCAATCATAACTTTATTCCTGTAAAACTGAATGCTGAACAGAAAGAGGATATTATTTTCAAAAATCATACTTTCTCTTTTGTAGAGGCAGGAAGAAGTGGTGTGCACATGCTGGCTTATCAGTTGCTGCAAGGACAGGCTTCTTACCCATCTTATGTGGTTTTGACCGCTGAGGGTCAAGTGACACACATCATCAGGGGGTATAAGCGACCACAGGAGCTGATGAATGAATTGTAGATAGTCTGGCGGCACCTTGCTCTGCCGTGGAGTGTAATGTGGGAAACTGCTGTTTCAAACGCTGCACGGTAGATGGGTAGTTGCTACCATCGATTATAAGATTTCTTGTATTGGCATGTAGATGTGCGGAATCTTCTCTGTAGGCGTGAAGCAGTACATAATCTGCTGCTACAATATCCATATCTTTCCTGCTACTAATGAGTAAACTTGTTTCCGGAGTCTTCAAATAGCCTTGGTGATAGAGTAACCTTGGTAGTCTTACAGTATCATATAAGCTATGGTAGGTAGTGTGACGTATTTTTTGGTGGCTGAGATAGGGTTGTATGACGAAGTCCATTGTTTTTGCAGAATCTTCTACTTGCCAGATTATATGCATGTCTGATCCCTCTCTTACGCCTACTGCTGTGCCTTTGTACACATGAAATATGATGAGCTCTTGGTGCCGAGTGTTGATGTAATCTACGCTTATTTGATTGACAAGTAATGCAATAATCAATGATAGAGGTATGAACATTTTGTTCCAGCGAAATGGCTTGAATACATGAGGGATGTATAGCAAAAATATGGTTACAAGAAGTACTTGAAGGGGATTCCAAATAATATTGCGGAAAATGAACCTATCTTGCTCTGCAAGGAATGTGATTAGCGTGTTTATAAATTCAAATAGTCCATTTATGGCTATGGTATAGTAAGGAATGTGAATGTCCAATGACAATAATACCACTGTAATAAAACAGATAGCTAGTAAAATGCTTGCAAAAGGCAGTAAGAGCATATTGCCAAGCAAGAATAATCCTGTGAATTTTTGAAAATAGAAGATACTGATAGGTGTGACCCCGAATTGCGCTGATATAGTCACAGCCATAATGTCACGCAGGTATTTGATTTTGCGCGGAAATTTTGGGATGATTTGCAGCATAAATTCTCTAAGCCATACAATGAAGAAAACGGCTGCGTAGCTCAACTGAAAACCTACATGATATAGATCGTTTGGGTACCAGAAAAGATTTACAATCCCAGCTAATGCGAGCGTGTGAAAAAGTGGTTGCGGTCTTTGAAGAGCCAATGCACTGTAATATAATGAAATCATGAGAGCAGCTCTGGATACAGAAGGAGAGAAGCCTACAAACCAAGCAAAACACCAAATGAATAAAAGCGCGATGAATATTCTTATCCAGCGGCCGCGTGGTAGGTATAGCAGTGGATAGAGTATAAGCATGAAGAGTGCAAAAAGTATCCCTATATGCAGTCCTGAAATGGCAAATAGATGCATAATACCCGCTGAAGATAGTCTATCTTGCCAATCTCTATTCATGTCATTTCTGTCTCCAAGCACTAGTGCAGAGATGAATATTCTTGCACTTTCTGAGTATTCTAACTCGTGCATTTTATCCTTGATATGATTTTTGTACTTGGAAAATGCAAGAGCCGGAGAACCTCTGGTTGGCGCATTTACTTGTGTGAGTGTATCGGTAAAGTGTTGTAGGCCAACACCTCTGAGATCCATATATCTCTGATAGTCAAAAGTGTAGGGGTTTTTGGCAGAAGGAATTCTGCTTAGCCTTCCATGTATTATGGTGGAGTAAGTGTTTAGAAGCTTGGGTTGGTCTTTGATAACATACAGCAAAATTTTTTGATTTTGCAGGCTTTCAAGACTATCTGGGAAAACTTGAATGATTTGAGCCTCGTATTTATGATATTTTTCTGAGGGCTTAATTTCTTGACTGATTTGTACTAAAAAAGAGCCATAATAGTCATCGTGAGTTTCAATATCTTTTTTCCACAGCTGTGTATGATGCATACGCAAGGCTCCAGCGGCAAGAAAAAACGCCATGAGTGCACACCAAAACCCAAATTTTGATAGCCGGAATGCATGCAGAATGAATAATAAGAGAAGGCTAAAACAAAGTATTATGAGCCATGATATCTGTGTGCCGTATGAAAATAGGACAATACCACCAATGAAAAAGGCCAGGATCCAAGCTAAAGGATGTTTTTTCATGCTCGCTTTACAATAAAGGCTTTAAAGCCTTTTTCCAAAGACTTCTACTGCCGGTCTTCTCTAATCAGTGCTTGACGCACTTGTTGCATAAGATCTGAGCTGTAAACAAATTCCTTCACTGCCTCACTTTCGGTATTCAAGATTTCTTTTGAGGATCCTTCCCATTCTTTAAGCCCGTCTTTCAAAAATAGGATTTTGTCGCCAATTTCCAAAACAGAATTCATGTCGTGTGTATTGATTACCGTACAAATGTTGTATTCTTGGGTAATTTCACGTACAAGATTGTCAATCACTATGGCGGTTTGTGGGTCTAAGCCTGAGTTGGGTTCATCACAAAACAAATATGCAGGTTTGTTGGCAATAGCTCTTGCAATCGCTACTCTCTTTTGCATACCACCACTTATCTCAGAAGGGAATTTTCTGTAAGCATCTTCATCAATGTTCACGCGTTTGAGCACTTCATGCACGCGATCGTTCATGTCGTTCATGGAGTTTTTGGTGAACATTTCGAGCGGAAAGCGCACGTTTTCTTGAACGGTCATGAAGTCAAATAAAGCGCTGTACTGAAACACAGTACCTATTCTTTCACGTCGTGATTTTTTGGTTTCGAAAGTATCCTCAGAAGTTGATTCTCCATCGTAGATTATATCACCACTTGACGGCTCAAAGATCCCAAGTAAGCATTTGAAGAACACTGTTTTACCGGCACCACTACTTCCAATTACTAGATTGGTGTTTCCGGCCTCGAAATTTGTGGAGATGCCTTTTAGGACTTCCTTTCCATCAAATTCTTTTTTTAAGTCTACTACTTCTATCATTTTATGTAAGTAAGAGTTGAGTAAGAATCAAATTTACAACAATTACTGTAACACACGTCCATACTACCGCTTTGGTGCTAGAACGCCCTACTTCCAATGAGCCACCCTCTACATAAAATCCGAAGTATGCCGGAATGGTGGCTATGATGAATGCGAAGACTTGCATTTTGATAAACGTATAGACAAAAAACCAGTTTTCAAACTCCATTTGGAGTCCTTCCACAAAATCTACCGTACTAAACATATCTAATAGTTGTCCGACTAAGTAGCCTCCTAAAATACCTGTGGTGATACTGATCATCAACAATATCGGATAAAACAACAAGGATGCAATAATTTTTGGAAGTATGAGCAGCGTTGCCGCATTTACACCCATAACTTCTAAGGCAGAAATTTGCTCTGTCGCACGCATAGTACCAATACTTGATGCTATATAGGAGCCTACTTTACCTGCAAGAATAATAGCAATGATGGTAGAGGAAAATTCTAAAATTATGGTAACTTTAGTAGCATACCCTACGTATGCGTCAGGAACCGGTATAGCAGCGGTCTTAAAGTTTTGGTACATCTGGATGGCCAGAACTGCACCCATGAACAATGAAAGAAATGCAACTAGACCTACAGAGTTCACCCCTAAATCTATGATTTCCCGAACTATAAGCTTGCGATAGACCCGCAGATTTTTGGGTAAACGGAATACTTCGCCCATTAACACGAAGTATCTTCCAAAGGACTCAAATGCTTTTATCATATCTTTGGCTAAATTATGCTATTTTCATGAATAATTTACACATTTTTTATGCACTTAAAAAATCATGATATTCTGCTGAAATATACTCCTCCCGGAAGCCTGGAATTTATAGAAAAATGGACCGAGAATAGAAAATTGAAGCTAATCATTAAATGGGAACGTAAAAATATCCTTGGAAATTATTGCTATAAAAGAAATTATCATCAGATAACACTGAATAATAATCTCACCAAAGAATTATTCTTTTTGACATTGACCCATGAATTGGCTCATATGCATGTGCAGGAAAGTTTTAAAAAGAAAGTGAAACCTCATGGGCCGGAGTGGAAAAACATTTTTGGAGAATTGATGATGGAATCAATTGGTGTATATTCTGAAAATTTGCAACCAATAATTCAAGATTTTGCCGAAAACCCAAAAGCAAACTTTTTTTCTTATTCCCCGATGGTAGAATATTTTTTTGATGACATGTATCCTAACAAGTTAATTCTGAAATCTTTACCAGAAAAATCTTTTTTTCTCTACAATCAAAAGCTGTTTCAAAAGGGAAAAATGAGAAAATTAAAATATCTTTGCCAAGAGGTGAGTACGGGACGAGAGTATTTGTTTCACGTTCTAGCACCTATTGATGTAGCTGAACATTGATAATGGAAAAGAATCAACATCACTATAGCGTAATCATGGCTGGAGGAATCGGTACAAGATTTTGGCCCATGAGCACGCAAAAATCTCCAAAGCAATTTCATGATGTTCTTGGAACAGGAAAAACACTGTTGCAACAAACGTTTGAACGCATGAAACTGATTTCAGATACTTCTAGGATTTTTGTAATAACTTCTATGGAGTTCACTGATTTAGTTTTTGAACAACTTCCGGATTTGCCGGTAGAGAATTGCATTGCAGAGCCTATGGGTATGAACACCGCAGCTTGCGTAGCTTATGCTTCATTCAAAATAAGCCAACTGGATGAGAATGCTCAACTTCTCATTTGCCCATCGGATCATTTGATATTAAATGAAAGCCTTTTTGCCAAAAATGTACAAAAGGCTATGAGCGAGTCTCTGAAAAAGGAAGGTTTATATACTTTGGGTATAGAACCTACAAGACCAGATACGGGATATGGGTACATACAGTACATACCGTCTTCCAAACAAGTGAAGGAAGTAAAAACATTTACAGAAAAGCCTGATTTTTCTCTAGCCAAGCAATTTATAGAATCTGGAGATTTTTTATGGAATTCTGGCATGTTTATATGGAAAGTAAGCGACATTTTAGAGGCGCTGAAAAGATATTTGCCTGATATGTATCGGGCATTTGAGAACATCAAATCTCACATGAATACCGAGAGTGAGATAGAAGAAGTATCAAAAATTTATCCCACGCTACAAAAAACCTCAATAGATAAAGGTGTTCTTGAAAAATGTGAGAAAGTCTTTGTACTACCCGCTAGGTTTGGCTGGAGCGATTTGGGTACCTGGCTTTCACTTTTTGAGCAATCAGATAGAGACCCACAACGCAATGCAGTAGTAGGTGAGGAGGTGAAACTGTATAATGCTAAAGGCAACATGATACATATAGAAGGCGATCGTGTGGCCGTGATAGATGGCCTTGAAAATTTTATTGTTGTAAACACGGATGATGCACTTCTAATTTGCCCCTTGAAAAATGACCAAGAGGTGAAAAATTATGTAACAAATTTACGCTTGAGTAAAGCAGATAAGTATATTTAACTAACAAATCTACTATATGAATTTATTTTTATCTCTGGATTTTTCTCTACCCTTATCAGATAATATCTTAAAGTTTGCAGTGATATTAGTGGTGATTTTGGTAGCGCCAATTATCCTTAATAAATTAAAAATTCCGGCACTTCTTGGGTTGATTATCGCAGGAGCGTTTATTGGACCTAATGGCTTTAATTTAATTGAAAGAGACTCCAATGTTCAAGTTTTGGGGGCTGCAGGTTTGCTATATATCTTATTTCTAGCTGGTCTAGAGGTAGATATGGGCGACTTTAAGAAGAATAGTAAGAAAAGTTTGATTTTTGGTTTGCTTACTTTTCTAATCCCTATCACGGCGGGGAGTTTAGCAGGTCACTATATCCTCAATTTTTCATGGCCTGCCTCTATTCTTTTAGGAAGTTTGTTTGCATCACACACTTTGATTATTTACCCACTGATCAGTAAACTGGGACTTGCAAAACTCACGGCAGTGAACGTGAGTGTGGGTGGTACAGTGATCACAGATACACTTGCCCTACTTGTACTCGCAGTCATTGTGGCCATGACTACTGGAGAAATTACCGGGATGTTTTGGGTGCAAATGATAATTTCCATTATTATCTTCGGAGTAGTGGTAATGTACGGGTTTCCCATCATTGGCCGCTGGTTTTTAAAGACTTTTAATGACAGTGTCACGCAGTACATTTTCATCTTGATAATGGTGTACCTCGGCGCAGTGTTGGCAGAAGTAGCAGGTATTGAAGGAATTATTGGGGCATTCTTGGCGGGGTTGGCTTTGAATAGACTCATCCCTCATACTAGCCCGTTGATGAATAGGATAGATTTTGTAGGAAATGCACTCTTTATCCCATTCTTCTTGATAGGTGTGGGTATGTTGATAGACTACCGTGCTTTTATATCCAGTAGTGATGCTATAGTAGTAGCTATAGTTATGACAATTATAGCAACTGCGAGTAAGTATATAGCTGCATATCTCACGGGTAGAATTTTGAAGTTTAATAAAGATGAGGTGCTGGTAATGTTTGGTTTGAGTAACGCTCAAGCGGCCGCCACCTTGGCAGCAGTATTGGTAGCATACAATGTGATTATTGGATATAGTGATGTGAATTCCTATGTGGGGATAAGACATAGTAGCCATAGAATTCACACCAATGACAATGTGCCTTTATCGTTCCTTACCTTGAATAGATACGGATATCCTATTATCGGCTCGGAGGTTATGATCTATGATGAGGTGGCAAATGGTGAATATGTAATGCCAGATAACCGTATCATCACTATAGATGAAGGGGTGATTACAAGAATTCAAAAACCGGACAGACTCTTGGATAGTAGCGTCTTGAATGGTTCCATTTTGATGATATTGGTGACATGTACTATTGCTTCCCTTGTAGGTCAGAGAGGTGCCAACAATCTTGCATTACGTGAGATGGAAGGCCAATCTACCGGTGGTGATGAAGGCGGTGTAGAAGAGCGTATCCTTATTGCAATAAATGATGAATCACATGCGGACAATCTTGTAAATCTTGCTTTGGCAATTAAGTCCAAGGTGTCACAGTCAGAAATCATCGCGCTCAATGTTATTGATAAGACAGATAAAGATGAAGTAGCAGAAAAAGTAAGTGCCAAAATCTTACATGCTGCTAGCAATGTGGCCACAGCTGCTGATACAGAACTCACAGAGTTGATGAGGTATGACATTGTGCCAATTAACGCCATAAATAATGTGATCAATGAGAATCACATTTCGGATGTGATTCTTTCACTGCACAACCAAAAAGGTTTCTCAGATAGCTTCTTTGGTAACTTAACGGAAGGCTTGCTGCAAAACAACTTGGTCACTACCATCATTAGCAAGTTTACGCAACCAATTGGCACCATCCAAAATCATCATGTGGTGATGCCGCCAAATGCAGAGAGAGAACTTGGATTCTCTAAATGGGTAATCAGAGTATGGAATATTGCCCGCAACACAGGTGCACAGATATACTTCTATGGTACTTCTGAAACCTTGGCTTACCTGAAAAAGGTAAATGAAAAACACCCAATAGAGTCACATTTTACTGAGTTTTCTGATTGGCAAGATTTCTTGATTCTTTCCAGAGAAATCAAGGCAAATGACTCATTGATCATCATCCTTAGCCGCAAGTCCGGGGTGTCATATTCATATCATATGGATAAGATTCCGAATTACCTCAACAAGTATTTCAAGCGTGTTACGTTTACAATCATATATCCTATGCAGACTTCATTTGCTGAGAGCTCAAGAAGCTTGACGCAAGGAGATCTCATCAATTCTATTGAGAAACTGGACGAGATTGGTAAGACATTGGCCTCTCTTGTGAAAAGCAATAAGTAATACGCAATTTTATATAGT
>JAUNRT010000109.1 GCA_030535475.1 Weeksellaceae bacterium
ATTTTTGAAATTGTTGAAAAAGAGGGAAAAGCAAATTGCGCAACGGTCTTAAACTGCCGAAATTGATTCAGTTCCATAAAAAAAACGCTAGGTTTCCCCAGCGTTTTTCTAACAAATATTATCTATTCAAGCCTTAATGGCCCAATCTTATGGTTCTCAATTCGCGGTTCACCTTTGCAGGACCATTGGGAGATTTTTGGTAGCCAATACGGGTAGAGAACCTTGTCTCAACTCTTTTGGCATCAAAATCTGAAATGTTGCCATGCTTGTCCATTCTATCCAGAACATCATATACTACATCATATCCTGTAGCCATGAAGCGGTTGGGTCTTTGGCAGAACTTCTTCTCAAAAAGGCTTATGATTCTCTTCTCATTCACGCCCATGGTATTTACCATTCTGTTGGCTGTGTAAGTGAAGCCCATATCTTTCAATTTGTTGATGTTGCCTTGGTTGGCAGTGTCAAAAACATCCAGAGCAGGTACAAAATACAAAGAGTATCCAGAAATATAATCTTTATTCTGTGCAGTGATTTCACGCACGAAATTTGCTCCGGCCTGATTGCTGTCTGTTGCAAGAATGGCAATTATTGGCTCATAAGTAATAATATCACCCTCGGTGCCATCTTCTAGAGTACCGGGAGTTCTGATTTCTTTCAAATTGAGTTGGCTAACATTCTGTACAATTTCCACTTCGCTATTGCGCACGTTTTTCAACAATTCAGCGCGAAGCACTTCAGCTGTTGCTAAATTTTGGCTGTCTGTATAGACTATTATTTTCTCTTTTTTGAAATTCTTTTTTACCTCATCTACAATTACACTTACTGCAGAATCATCTCTAGATTGTGCTAAGTGCAAATTCTTCAAATTTTCAAGTCCTTCGTTGTTCACAATAGGAGAGAATACAGGAACATTGGTATTTTCAAGTCTTTGGGCTACATGGATGAGCAAATCTTGGAAAAATGGTCCTATTATGGCATCAGTTTTCTGAAACTCCGGCGACTGCAAATACTCATCAATCGTTTCAATGTCTTTTTCGCTATCGATAACTTTTACATTGATTTTTTTGCCTTTCGCCACCATATCATCCAAAGCAATTTGTGCACCCATAAAAAAGTCCTGAGCCACCTGTCTTTCCCCTGCACTTGCTGTAGAAATACCCATCTGAAATGGCATTATCCATAATAAGTTGATTTCATTGTCAGACTTATTGGTAGCACTCATGGTGATAGCAGAAGGCATAGAAGCTATTTTAGCACCTTTTTTCATTGGAATCATGATAGTGGAGCCCTCTTTCAAACCTTCCTCAAGCGATGGGTTCATTGCAATGAGCTCACTCATTGTGATTTCATACTTATTGATCAACCCAAAAACGGTTTCGTTTTTTGATACAGTATGCTCAAAATAGTCTTGCTTGATAACAACTGTTTTAGCATCCGGAATTCTGATAAACGAACCGGCCTTTAAACCTTCTGTTTGCACACTACGATTGGCTGCATACAAATCGTCAACTTCAAGTCCGTAATTACGGGCAATGCTGAAGATTGTTTCACCAGCTACCACTTTGTGCATTCCATCCGGTACTACTTCTTGAGCTGTAGCAGCATCTCTTTTCGGAATTCTAATAAGATCACCTACCTGCAAGCCGCGCTGATCAATAAATGGATTCAGGCTCTTCAAGGTAGCTTCCTCAATAGAGTACTCACGAGTAATGGAAAATACGGTCTGTTTTGGTTTTATATATCTGTAATAGAAATTGTCGTCTTCATAATCTTGTCCTTCTTGTGTAGCCAAAGCACTACTTTGCACCTGACCTGGAATCACTAACACGTCTCCAATCTGCAAACCACGTTGTTTGAGAAAGGGGTTGGCGTTTTCTAGCTGTTCAGGCGTAATGTTGTACTGCCTGCTAAGCCCATAGACCGTTTCCTGTGCCTTGACCGTGTGGGTAATCTGCTGAGCAAATCCCAAAGTTCCCAGCATAAGAACACATATATAAAAAAGGTTTTTCATCGGTTTATTCTAATATTTTGCAAAAGTAAGAATTATTTTGTGTTTGGCTTGAGTGGAATTACATGATATTGAGAATCAAAGGGAGTTATAGCTTGGTAAACTTCTTCAAAAAATTGATCACCCATCTCAGCATACAGTCCAAGCATATTTTGTTTTCTTTCTTGCCAACTACCACCCGGCAATACAGCATCTCTTAAGTCTTTCCATGATTTTACCTCAACACTCATGCGCAATGCTTCTGATTTGTAAATGCGCTTGCGTAGCTTGTGATAACCGTTTAATTGTTTTTGCTCCTGCGCATTAAGCATATTTTCGTAAACAGGAGAGGTTTTCACGGCAATTTTTCTCAAATCCGCAAAATGCTCTTTAAGCGCTGCATATTTTTCATCAAGTAGTGTCAAGAGTTCAGTGTTTTTCTCAATCATAGGTTTAATGAAATCATCTTCTGATTCAAAAAAATCATGCCATTTTATTCCATATTTTTGAAATTTGCTGAAATCTTTTTGGGTGATGAAATGTAATGAGTTTCTCACAACCAATATTGGCATGCTGATGTCATAATTTTCAAAAATCGGTTTCAGTTGCAGCCAATAAGCTATTTCACCTCCTCCACCAATATAACTCACATTGGGCAAAATACACTCTTGATATAAAGGACGAAGTATTACATTGGGACTAAATCGCTCGGGATTATTTTGTAATTCCTGTAAGATTTCTTCCTCTGACCACTGTTTTGCACCATCTGCTGTAGAAAAACCTGTATATTCATATACGATTCGCTCGCGCTTGTTTTCGGTGAGATAAAATAAGTTGATCTCTCGGATAAATGCCTGCTCCGAAAATTTTTGCAGAATTTCATTGTTTTTTTCAGCTAAGTTTTGAGCGTTTCTGGCGATTAGTTCATTTTGCATCACGCCTGCAAATAACTTCTTCAATCGAGCATCAGATGCATCCAATATTAAAATTCCATACTCACCCAATAGGGTTTGTACCAAACGTTTTGTAGCGTTAGTAAAATTGCTTTCTGCTGCATAAGACTTCTCTATTATTTCCTGCAAATTGGGAGTAAGCGTAAAATCTGGAAGTTGTTGCAGAAATTCAATTATATGAGTGGCTACATCTTCAGTTGGACGCTTACCTACTGCAGTATTACTTTCTTTGCCAGACCATTGAAATTTTACGCCATTGACTTCAAAATTATTCACTTCATCCCAATCATGATCTTCCGTTGCCATCCAATAAATGGGCACAAAATGAAGATCTGTTTCCTTTGCATTCAGTTCATCACAAGTTTTTACGGTTTGTAGGATCTTATATACAAAATATAATGGACCACTCATCAGATTTAGTTGATGACCTGTGGTGATGGTTACAGCATTTTCGGAAGCGAGTTTTTCTAAATGTAATTTTTGTTTCTCAGACAGATTTAGAGATTGCATTTGCTCCTGAAGAACTTCTACAAGGGTTTCGCGATGTTTATAATTTTCAATTTTTTCACGGGCATGAATTTCATAATTTTCAAGCTTAGGATTTCTGTCATAAAGATTTCTAATGCCGGAATCCTGATTGAGATATGCAGCTATGATTTTGCTAGTAGGTAGAGATTGGAGTGGGATGGAAGTCATGAATTAGTCTAGAACGTTAAAAGCTTCAATAGGTCGGTCTGTGGCAAAAATGTTTATACCACGATCACGCCATTCTCTATAGAGTTGGTCGCCACGTGCCTCTGCCATTCTGTCTAAGTTGCCCAGAGTGCCTAGGATTATAGGAATTTGCATTTCTTTCAATCTGTCATACAGTGCTTGGTCTGAAAGTCGAGTACCGGTGAAAGCTACCATTTTGTTGCTTGGAATATTGGCTGCTAGAATTCTGTTGAGCTCATCATTGTTTCTAGCCGAAACAGAAAGGAGCATTTCCGGGGCAAGTTTGTGCAATTTAGTTGCTTGTGCATTGTTGTAACTGATAAGAATACAGCGATCTTCCATACCATATTGTCGGATGAGCTCAATGGTCTTTTCATAGCTAGCACTGCGCTTGAAATCTATCATGAAATATGAATCGTTTTTTGCACCCCATTGCAAAACATCTTTTAGAAAAGGTATTCTTATCTTGGTATAATTGCCAAAATCATCTACAAGAAGCAAGTCACGCAGTTGGGTGCTTGTAAGGCCTTGAATTTTGCCGGTGCCATTGGTGAGCCTCTCCAAATGGTCATCGTGAAACAGCATGAGCTCATCATCTGATGTGCCAATGATATCAATTTCAAATACACGAATACCTCGAGCATACAAGTGCTGAATGGTTTCTAATGCATTTTCAGGATGATTTTTGATGCCCTTGCCACCTCTATGCGATGAAATGAGTCCGGTCTCGGAACGTAGATAATCTAATGTGCTGGTATTCTCGGCAGTTTGAGTTGTGCTATAGCCGGGCATGTCCTTACATGACGCCAAGCAAAGGAAACTTACAAATAGAAATAGTAGCGTGTTTCTCATAATATCAGTACTTCTGACTATGTTTTATACTTTTCCGGTGATTATTTCCTCTTCTGGCTCTACTTCACCGGCGTCTTCAAATATGCTGCCTGCAACACCTAAATGTATAAGTGCATCACCTCTGTTTACCACTGCGTGGTGATTCAATGCCAGAACATATCCTGACACTCTTGCATAGATGTGTTCTCTAAAATCGCCATACGGACTTGTGGTGAAGCCTAGGTCTTGACCTTTCTCTACATATTGGCCCATTTTGACTTTTGGCAACCACATACCGCTTGAGCTGCATCGCATCCATGTGCTTCGCTCTATTTCTATGGTTTCTTTTTGAGAAGTAGAAGCAATGTCTGTCATTCCCAAACTCTGCAGGAAGCGAGTAGCGCAGTCTATACCTTCTGCAATGGCATATGGGTCAAAACGTAAAGTTTCGCCACCTTCATATACAAGGATACGTTTGCCAAGATCAAATGCTGCTTTGCGAAAAGATCTAGGGATTGGCCCGGAATGTATTTTAAAAGGAGTTTGCATGGATTTGGCCAATTCATAAATTTCAGCATCCCGAAAATCACCGCGAATTTGCGGGTAATTGCTACGCTGTGCACCACCCGTGTGGAAATCTATGCCATAATCTACAAAAGGCAAAATGTTTTGCATGACCACATACGCAACCTTTGAAGCCAGAGAGCCATTGGCAAATCCTGGAAAAGAACGATTTACATCTTTTCCATCTGGTACATATCGTGAGAAGTGAATAAATCCATAAACATTGATTATAGGTACACAAATCACCATACCACGATTCACGTGATGTAAATTGCAGTCTAGGATTTGACGAACGATCTCTACACCGTTAATTTCATCACCGTGTAGTCCTCCGGAGAAGAGTACAGTGGGTCCTGGTTCTGCGGCGCGATATACATAAGTTGGAATATCAATTTCTGTGCGCGTAGGCAAGTGCGCAACAGGTAGGTAGCATACTGTTTCACTATTTTCTCTGATGATGTTGCCACCTATTATGATATCCTTTTCTTCCATTAACCTCTGTTTCTCATTGTTTTTCGGGAGACTTTCACATCCACTTGTCTTTCTACAAATTTTATGATTTCACCCGCAATATTCACGCCAGTAGCCGCCTCAATGCCCTCAAGTCCTGGGGAAGAGTTGACTTCCATGACGAGTGGTCCTCGGCTGGAACGTAGTAAATCTACACCAGCCACTTTGAGTCCGAGCGCTACGCAAGAGCGTAAAACAACGTTTTTCTCTTCTGCCGTGAGTTTCACAGCTTCTGCAGAACCGCCTCTATGGAGATTGCTACGGAAGTCGCCTTCTTTGCCGGTACGCTTCATGGAACCCACTATTTTTCCATCTACTACAAAAGCCCTAATGTCACTACCACGCGCTTCTGCAATGAATTCTTGAACCATTATGCGGGCATGAAGGCTGTGCATGGCTTGGATGACACTGGTAGCAGCCATTTCACTTTCAAGTAGCATTACGCCTAGACCTTGTGTGCCTTCTAAGACTTTGACTACCAAGGGTACACCGCCTGCCATTTCAATGATATCTTCAGCTTCTAAACTGGTGTTCATATTGGTGAAAAATGTCCGCGGGAAGCCAATGGATTCGCGGCTGAGAAGTTGCATACTGCGCAGTTTGTCACGAGAGCGTAGTAGAGCATTGCTATTAAGGGTTGTGAAGACGTTCATCATCTCAAACTGTCTTATCACAGCAGAACCGTAGAATGTAATAGATGAACCAATTCTGGGAATTATGGCATCCATTTTTTCCAAACGGTTTTTGTATTCATGCACATGGGGTGCATCTTTTTCCATGACCAAATTGCACTTGAGCGGGTCGAGAACGAGTACTTTGTGCCCTCTGTTTCTGGCTTCTTCTGCCAGTCTGTTTGTAGAATATATAAAAGAAGAACGCGATAAAATTGCGATTTTCATAGGCTTGAATCCGATTTAAAACACGAAGATAACCAAACTGCTTTTTTGTGGCAAACACTGCTCTGTTTTTTGATGAATTTTTGAATGTATGTTGCATGAGTTTGTGTGATTGCAAAAGTAGGAATGTGAAAAAGTCCTATCCGTTTTTTATTAATAATGCTACGACATTCAAGACATATCTAATAATTGCCAAGAAAAGCCATGTCGAAAGAATGTAGAACCATATTTGCGATTACGACTTTGCGGATTTATATAAAATTACCGCAAAAATTAAAATGAAAATACAGTTGAATAAAAGAAAGCAGTATTTATTTAGATGTCTATTCTAAGTAGAAGATACTACTATATTATCCTAAGATACACCTCTTGGAGATCTGTTAAATCATGGGTATTGACGAAAGATTTCTCTGCTGTTTCCATTATTTTTCTGGCATGTGCTAGCAGAATCTCATCGTTACGATCTGTATAAGACATTTCTAACAATAATTGAACGCTCTGCATAAGATGTATGATGACAGCCGGGCTATTGGCTCCGAACTGACGTATCTGATTGAATGAGGTATCCACTATCGCATTGAAATCTATGGTTTTGAAGATAAGACGCAAATTGTTTTGTTCATCTGCGCGAAAAGGGGAAGGAAATTCTTGGTTGATGTAGCTGCTAAGTA
>JAUNRT010000025.1 GCA_030535475.1 Weeksellaceae bacterium
TTAAGTGTTTGTAAGTAAGTTGTTCCATACTTTTTTTACATTAAACAAGTTCTGTCAATAATTATTGAAATCTAGGCTTGCGTTTTTCCATAAATGCAGATGTTCCTTCACGGAAATCATCCGTGTCAAACAGATTTCCAAAGGCACGTATCTCCATATCAAAACCCTCCGGCACATTGCTTTTATTCAAAGCCGCAATCGCATTGGCAATTGCTGTCCCAGAATTTGACACAATCTTTGAGGCTATCTTGATAGCCCTATCCAGCAATTCTTCCGGGGCTACAAGTTCGTTTACTATACCCAGTTCCAGCGCGCGTTCCGCACCCACCATTTCACCTGTGAAGATCATTTGCGCAGCAGCACCTTTCCCTATCAGTTGAGGCAAACGCTGCGTGCCACCATAGCCCGGTATTAGACCCAGAGTCACCTCTGGCAAGCCCACACGCGCATTCGTAGAAGCTATGCGGAAGTGGCATGCCAACGCCAGCTCTAGCCCGCCACCCAATGCAAACCCGTTGATAGCCGCAATGATAGGCTTAGAACAATTCTCAATTCGGTTAAAGAGGGTTTCCTGCCCATGTCTAGCAAGTATTTCACCTTGTGTCACATCAAAATCTGCAAACTCCTTTATATCTGCACCCGCCACAAAAGCCTTCTCACCGCTACCCGTGAGCACTATTGCGCGCACATTGGCATCTGCCTCTAGGCTAGACACAGCCTCAGACAGCTCAGCAATCGTCTCCTTATTCAGAGCATTCAAACTCGCAGGTCGGTTCACCGTCACCAGCGCCACGCGCTCTACCACAGATACCAACATATAATTATATTCCATCCTATTTATTTTTGAATTTTTGTAAAGTTTCTTTCGTGAAATCAGACAGCACCAGACGCCCGCTCATAGCAGCGCGGCGCGGCATTATCTCATCCCAATTAGCAGCATTTTCCCAAAAAATACCCTTCAAATCACGCATAGCCTCAGCGCTATACACAGACAATTGGCTTGCAAACTCCAGCACCGTACTGTCCACCTCATCCACAGACTCCATCACACGGTTATACAGCCCGTGCTCCAGGCACCATTCAGCAGATTTCCAGTCTTTTGGGTTCAGCGTCATTTCAGAAAAAGACTGCACACCAATTTTGCGGCTAATAGCAGGTTCTATCACAAACGGGCCTATACCTATAGACAGCTCACTCAACCGCACCGAAGCATCTTTGTGCGCAATAGCATAGTCACAGCCGGCCACCAAGCCCACACCGCCACCAACCACACGCCCGGTAACCTTGCCTATGATAAATTTTGGACAATCTCGCATAGCCATCAGCACTCGTGCAAACCCGGAAAAGAAACGCTCCCCGGTAGTCAAATCCTCTATAGTCAGCAGCTCATCAAAAGACGCGCCTGCGCAGAAAACCTTATCCCCTTCACTCTCCAGCACTATCACCTTCACAGCCTCATCCTCACCCAGTTCACCAATCCGCTCAATCAGCAGATTCAGCTGCTCCGTAGGGAAAGAATTACTCTTCTCATGGTAAAACTTTATCCAGCCAATCCCATCTTTCACACGCGTTTGCACATACGAATTCTCCATACACCAATTGTTTCGCTCAAATATAGTACAAATCAGCAAAACAAAGTATTCATTACAGTATCAATTAGGTTATTTGGGCGAGCCCCGCGCCACTTTACAACCTCATTTTTAGGATAATCCAAGTATAAGCTGCCGAGAATACGCAAATTCGGAAGTCTGGCGGGCGCGGGTCGGGCTATCCATTACAAGTCCGCAGCCGGTCGGCTACAAAAAATTCGGCTGGGATCGGTTTTCGCTAGATTGATTCCGCTCAACCCGTCCCAGCCGTTTTTTGTATAGCCGCCCGTCTTTACGGGCTTTCCATTTATATCCCTCTCGCGCTGGCGCTACTTCACACAGCCGTTTCTACCACAAAACTTAGTTACTTTTTACTAGCACTAGGCTTCAAACGCAAACTTTATCGCAGACTTTATTGCGTGCGAGACCAATTCAGTTTGGTTTCACCTTCTACCACACCCCACTCATCAGATTTTCCGCCATTCACCTCCAGCACGTAACGGTATGGCGCATCAGCTGCATAGTTGTTCTTGTCATGCGGTCTAGCATTACGTTGCACATTGATCACCGTGCTATCCTCTGCTATGAACATTATATCTAGTGCTATACGTGTATCCTTCATCCAGAAACCCGTATCATTCAAGCGGTCAAATTCAAAGAGCATACCCTGATTCTCAGCCATGCTACTACGGTTCATCAAGCCTATTTGTCTTTTACTATCCGTGTCAGCAATCTCTATATCTAAATTCTTGATCACAGAATCATTTTGCACCAATTGCAGCTCACCTTGTTTTATAAAAGAAATCTCAAGAGGTTGCGTATTATTTACCGCTGCCGGTTGCGTTTCATTTTTGCAAGAAACCACAGCTACCACGCATAGCATCCAAGCAGTATTATAAAGTATTTTTTTCATGAACATATCTATTTTTTGAAGTCATAATCAAGAAAACACCAATGAGAATAAATGGAATACTTAGCAATTGACCATTGTTCAAATTCATGTTCAAAGTCTGCGCTACCCATTCCACACCCTGATCTTCTTTGAAGAACTCTACCACAAAGCGTATTCCAAAAAGTATAATGAAAAACACACCCAGTATGTAGCCATTGTAGAATTTTTTATTGGTTTTGGTGTATATGAACCATAGCAGCCCAAAGAGAAGCACATAGCCAAACGCCTCATACAATTGTGCCGGATGCCTAGGCACCACCTCACCATAGCCACTACTTTGGTTCACAAAAAGCACCGCCCAAGGCAGATCACTAGGCTTGCCTATAATTTCAGAGTTTATGAAGTTCCCAATTCTCACAAAAGAGCCACCCAGCGCCACAGTTATGGCTAGCCTATCCAGCAACCACCACAGCGATTTCTGTGGCAAATGATTGCGCACAAAAAGGTAAGAAGATATTATGAGACCTATAGTAGCACCATGACTTGCCAATCCTTGAAAACCTACAAACTCATAGTTGTCTAGCAAGCCAAACAATGTAGAAGATCCCGGCGAGTACTGCACGGGAAGAAACACTTCTATGGGTCTTTCTATAAAAGCAGATGGGTCATAAAATAGAAATTCACCCAAGCGAGCGCCTAAAATAGCACCCAAGAATGTGTACATAAACAGTGGGTCAAGCTTCTCTTTGGGTATGCCATCTATCCTAAACATTTTAGCCATGATAAACCAGCCAACCAAGAAAGCCATAATCCACATAAGACTATAGTAGTGGATAGTAAAAAAACCCAGATTTATGCCTTCGGCTCCACCCCAAGTTATGTAATTCAAAACTCCATGCATATACTTCTATTTAGCATTCAAACACTCATCATGGCACAGGGTCATATCCACTGCCACCCCATGGGTGGCAGCGCATTATCCTTTCGCCGGTAAGGTAAAAACCCTTGAACACGCCGTATTTTTTAAAAGATTCCATCCCATATTGTGAGCAGGTAGGTGTGAATCGGCAATTGCTACCCAACCATGGCGAAATTACCAATTGATACATGCGTATCAAAAACAAAAACGGCCATGCCAATATTTCCGAAAGCAATTTCACGCGGCAAAGATACAACTATTGCCAAGTCCGTGAAATTCAGTAGCCATATTTACCCTTCCACAGAGCGCTGAGTCTTTTTCGGTCTGTTTCTTCCCTTGCATTGGCGCCTGGCGTGTATAGAGTAGTCCCAGCAATCTCTTGCGGCAAAAATTCATGATCCACAAAATTGCCATCATAGCTATGCGCATAGGCGTAGTCCTTGCCATAGCCCAGATCTTTCATCAATTTTGCAGGTGCATTCCGCAGCGCCATTGGCACAGGCAGATTTCCCGTTTTGCGCACCAATTCCATGGCTTGGTTCACCGCCTGATAAGTAGAATTACTTTTAGGAGAATTGGCCAGATACACAGCACATTGAGACAAGATGATTCTAGACTCCGGGTAGCCAATGGTGCTCACCGCCTGAAAGGTATTATTGGCCAAAATAAGTGCAGTGGGATTGGCATTGCCTATATCTTCTGAGGCCAATATGAGCAATCTTCTGGCTATGAATTTCAAGTCCTCACCACCTTCTATCATACGTGCCAACCAATACACAGCTGCATTGGGATCAGAGCCTCGAATAGATTTTATGAATGCAGAAATTATATCATAGTGCTGCTCACCGGTCTTGTCATACAACACCATATTTTGCTGTATGTTGTCCAGAACCATTTGGTTGGTGATGACGATGGGCTGACTACTGTCTTGTTGAGACACTACAAGTTCTAGTCCATTTAGCAATTTCCTGGCGTCTCCTCCGGAAAATCTCAATAAAGCCTCTGATTCTTGTATCTCAATATTCTTTTTCTGTAATATGACATCTCTCTGTATAGCAGAGTGAAGCAAACCTTCTAAATCTTCTTTCTGCAAGTGATTGAGAGTATAGACTTGACAACGTGAAAGCAAGGCAGAAACCACCTCAAAAGCAGGGTTTTCTGTTGTGGCGCCTATTAGGACTACGTAACCTTTCTCCACAGCGCCAAGCAGAGAATCTTGCTGTGTTTTGTTGAATCTATGTATCTCGTCAATAAATAATACCGGACTTTGATTTCCGGAAAACAGTGTGAGATTTTTTGATTTTTCTATCACCTCACGCACATCTTTCACACCAGAATTTATAGCCGATAAAGTGTGAAAAGACCTTCCCGATAGTTGTGCAACAAGCTGAGCCAAAGTGGTTTTCCCTGTTCCGGGCGGACCCCAAAAAATCATGCTCGCCAATCGACCAGATTGCAGCATGCTATAAATGGGTGCTCCGGGTGCCACCAAATGCTTTTGGTTTACAAATTCTTCAAGACTTTGCGGGCGCAGCCTTTCTGCCAGTGGTAGATTGTGTAGTGTATCCATTATTTACTGATGAGAAAAGGGCTCATTTCATCCTCAATATTCTTGCGCAAATTCATGAGTTTTATGGCGTAGTTTTCCATCTCTATTTCAGTGTCTGTTGTGGGTTGAAACTTGGGTACCTCAACAGTATTTCCGTCCTCATCTACTGCGGCAAACACTATAATGCAATGGGTTTTTTTCTCAAAATCCCGCTCAGACACTTTTCGGCTATATACGTTGATGGCTATATGCATACTGGTGCGCCCGGTATAGATGATTTGGGCTTCTAAGCGTACTAAATCACCTATGTGAATAGGCTTATAAAACCTAATGCCACCCACATATACGGTAACGCAGTAGCTTTCTGACCACATAGTGGCACAGGAAAATCCTGTCTGGTCTATCCATTTCATTACGGCGCCGCCATGTACTTTGCCACCATAGTTCACATCGGTTGGTTCGCTCAGGAACTGAAATACTATTTTGTTTTGCCTCATTTATTGTTTGCTTTGTTAGGTATTCGTAGGTTGAAATCTTGCTTGCATTCTGCTTTTATTAAGCATTACAAGGCCTTTCTAGTCTATAAAGGTATGAATCAAAAGCGAAAAATAGACCAAAAAAACGCAGAAAACAAGTTCCCCTGGTTCATTGTCCTATGAACCAGGGGAATTTTCATGATATGTACTTTTGGTTTATTGCCCAATGAGCGGTGCTACATACTCATAAGTAGATTGCAAGCCGAGCGGTATGCCTATCTTCCAGTATAGTATGAGGAATATGGTCCAGGCGATGCCAAATACGATGCTGTATGGTAGCATCATACTCACCAGCGTACCAATACCGGTGGTTTTCACATAGCGCTGACAGTACACTACTACCAGCGGGAAGTATGGCATAAGTGGTGTGATGATGTTTGATACAGAGTCACCCACACGGTAACCTGCCTGGGTGAGGTCTGGTGATATGCCAAGACCCATAAGAATAGGAACGAATATAGGTGAAAGCAAGCCCCATTTAGCACCCGCTGAACCTATAAACAGGTTTACAAATGCCGTAAGTCCTATAATTCCAACTATGGTGAGTTCTGCCGGCATGTTCATCTCTTTGAGGAAATTAGCGCCTTTCACCGCCAATAGTGTCCCAAGATTAGATTTGGCAAATGCGTCTATGAAGAGTGCACAGAAAAATGCTAGTACTATGTAGTATGCCATACCGTTCATGGCTTTGGTCATCCCTGCAACTACGTCTTTGGTTGTTTTAAATACCCCGGAAACATATCCATAAATGACTCCCGGAATCAGGAATACAATGAAAATTATGGGAACGATAGAGCGCATGAGTGGCGCTTGGAAATCGTCTAGACGTCCTTCTGGCGATCTCAATGCACTTTGTGCAGGATATGCCCATAAAAACAGACCTATGAGCATAACAATCATACCAGCCGTAGCTAGCCAGAAAGCTCTTTTTTCTTTTGGAGTTGACTCCTCAAAATTGGTGTTTTCTACGTTTTCTGCGTCCAACTCTACGTTGGTTTTGCGCAATCTAGGTTCTACAATTTTATCTGTGATATACCAACCAAGTAAAACTATAAGAATGGAAGAAATACCAGTGAAAAAGATATTGTTCAATGGGTTGAGCACCACGGTAGGATCTATGATTTGTGCCGCAGATTGGGTGAATCCTTGCAACATTGGGTCTATACCGGATGGTATGAAGTTGGCACTGAAACCGCCTGAAACTCCGGCAAATGCTGCTGCAATACCCGCAAGTGGATGCCTTCCCACTGAGTGGAATATGATTCCGCCAATGGGTATCACCAGCACATAACCTGCATCTGTAGCGGTGTGTGACACTATGGCTACGAGAATGAGCATGGGTGTGAGCAGGGCTTTGGGTGTGAAACTGAGCATAGTTTTGATGCCGGTGTTTATGTAACCGGAATATTCTGCAACGCCCACACCTAGCATGGCTACTAAAACAATACCTAAAGGCACAAAACTGGTGAATGTGGTGACCATGTTGGAGAGAAAGTTAGCCAAAGCGGTTGCACTAAGAAGGTTGTTGATCTCAATGGCTTCGTTGCTACGCGGGTCTAATTCTGCAAAACTGAAGTTGGCAAATATGGCTGAGAGCACCCAAATAATGACCATGAGACCGAAGAATAGTACGGCTGGGTCTGGCAATTTGTTCCCGTTTTTTTCTATGAAGTCGAGGATGCGGGTGAGAATGCTACGCTTTGGTTTTTGGGTTGTCTCCATGTGTGTGTTTTCTTAAAAAAAAATGTAATCTGGCAAATTTAACGTAATTTTTGGTTTGGGCTAAGTGTGTTGTTGTCGGTTGAAAGAGTATCGGCTTTTTTGGATGTGGTGCGGTAGAGGACTATTCCAAGTGTAATACAATTTGTAACGAATGCGCTTAAAGGCTATTGAAGTGCAATATTTAAAATCTGCACTGAACGCAAAATATTGGGATTAAGATGCAAGCGCGGCAGGGATGATTGGCCTGCGGGTTGGCCGCGGCAGGGCGTAGGCGGAAAGCGCGCAAAGCGGGATGTTGTGGCAAATGCTGCACAGAAAAGCTTTGGAGCTTTTGCGGAAAAGCTTTTCTCTGCTGCAATTTGCCAACAGACCGATGCGTACTTGTAGCCGGAGACCGACCCCTTTGCCAACTACCTATGTCTGTGGTTGAGACATAAGCTTGATTGGCAAAGGGGTGCCGCCCAAATAAAAAAAATGCTGAAAGATTACTGCTTATTTCTGTTGACCCACCATTTGTGGAATTCTACAGAAATGAAGATTATGACACCCGGTATTGCTGCAAAAAGCCAGTCTATGAAGGGTAATGGAGCACTCTGAAACAGATTGTTCATGACGCCCCAGTAGGTGTAAAGCACTTGTGCAAGTGTCATAAGCCCGACGCCTAAGAATATGAGTGGGTTGCTGAAAAATGGCATTTTGAAGAATGAGAGTCGAAGGGAACGACAGTTGAAAAGGAAAAATATCTCTCCTACAATGATGGTGTTGACCACGAGTGTGCGGGCTTGTTCCGGACTACGCCCGAGCTCATTGAGCGCGTAGTTGAAGAAGATAAAGGAGCAGATACTGAGGATGAGCCCTACCACTATGATGCGATATATGAGTGCTGAGGTGAGGATGCTGTTGTCTTTGCGCGGTGGGCGCGTCATGATGCCGGGCTCTGGCTTTTCCCAAGCGAGCATGATGCCCAGAAATATGGCTGTAGCAAGGTTGATCCAGAGGATTTGCACGGGCAATATGGGGATTTTCATACCCATGACTATGGCGAGGAGGAGGACCATGCCCTCACCGAAATTGGTGGGGAGCGTCCAAGTGATGAATTTGAGTAGGTTGTCAAAGACTCCTCTACCTTCTTCTATGGCTGACTCTATGCTGGCAAAGTTGTCGTCCATGAGTATCATGTCTGAAGTTTCTTTGGCGACATCTGTTCCCGTGATACCCATGGCAATACCAATATTTGCTTGGCGCAGTGATGGTGCATCATTGACGCCGTCACCTGTCATGGCAACAATTTTATCCTGAGATTGGAGTGCGCGAACAAGACGGAGTTTGTGCTCGGGTGCTACTCTTGCAAATACGTGTGCATTGCTGGCTATTTCAACAAGATCATCATCTTCAGTTTCGGCAATTTTACGCCCATTGACGGTTTCTTGTTTTGCATCTTTTTCTACTATTCCTATCTCTTTGGCAATGGCGTATGCAGTGAGTTCATGGTCGCCGGTAATCATTTTGACGTCTATGCCGGCGTCATGGCATTTTTGGACGGCCTCAATAACTTCTTCTCTAGGCGGATCTATCATGCCTTGCAATCCCAGGAACGTAAGGTCTTGCTCTACATGCTCACGCTCAAGGTCTTGTAGATTTTCTTGCGGGGTTTTCATGGCGAGTGCGAGTACGCGCTGGCCTTGTGAAGCAAATTCTTCTACATGTTTTTCTACTTGCTCTGCATTGAGGTCTTGTGTATTACCCTCCGCATCCATAGCTTGAGAACAACGCTCTAAAATACGTTCCACGGAACCTTTTACAAAAATAATGTTGTTGTCTCCTTCGCTGTTTTGGTGCAAGGTGGCCATGTATTGATGTTCAGACTCAAATGGCAGGGTGTCTATGCGTTTATATTGTTGGCGGGTGTCCTCAAAGTCTAAACCTGCTTTTTCTGCTGCTACAAGCAAGGCTCCTTCTGTGGGGTCGCCTTCTAATTTGTATCCTGAATCTTGCGGTTTGAGTTTGGCTTCGTTGCACAACAAACCGCAAAGGAGTGTGTGGTATAATGCGCTATGCTCTTGAGGATCTGTTTGCTGATCGTCCAAGGTGATTTCACCATCTGTGTTATAGCCAACGCCTGAGATTTGAAATACGGTGTCGCCTGCATATATGCGCTGCACTGTCATCTCATTGCGTGTAAGGGTTCCTGTTTTGTCAGAGCAGATGACGTTGGTGCTACCAAGGGTTTCTACGGCCGGCAGTTTTCGTATAACGGCTTGCCTTTTGGCCATTTTGGATACGCCCAATGCCAATGTGATGGTCACGGCGGCTGGAAGACCTTCTGGAATGAGACCTACGGCAAGCGCCACACTGGCCATGAAGATTTCTGTGAAGGAATATCCTTGCAAAAGCCCTATGCCGAGTGTGATAACGGCTAAGATAAGTACTGCATATATAATAACACGGCTAAACTGTGCAATCAGTTGTGTAAGTGGCGTGTCTAGCAAATCTGCCGAAGAAATCATGGTGTTGATCTTTCCCACCTCTGTGTCTGAGCCAATGCGTGTGACTACGGCGGTAGCCGTGCCACTGGTGACGAGTGTGGATGAGTACACCATATTTAAACGGTCGCCTAAAGCAATGTCTTTCTCTAATTTTTCTGTTTCTTTACTCACTGGTACAGACTCACCTGTGAGTGCTGCTTCTTCTATGCGCAACTCCTTGGTGCTGAGCAATCGCATGTCTGCCGGAACTTTGTCTCCAGACTTCAGGTGCACTATGTCACCGGGAACTAATTCTATAGTGTCTATTTGCTGCTTTTTGCCATCACGCGTAACATTTGCTTCTGAGACTATGCTCTCTTGTAAAGATTTGATGGCACGTAGGGCTTTGTTTTCTTCTATGAAGCCTATTACAGAATTGATAATGACTACAGCAAAGATCACTGCGGAATCTATGTACTCTTGCAGGAAAAATGTGACTATGGTAGCTGCCAATAGTATGTAAATAAGTGGCTGATTGAACTGGTCTATAAAAATCAGCAGCGGATGGCGTGTTTTGGCGGCTTCTAGTTGATTTTTACCGTATTTTTCTTGCCTGGATTTTACCTCTGATTCAGATAATCCTTCTTCTGAGGTATTAAGTTGGCTGAGTGTTTCTTCTTGTGATAATGTATAAAATTTCTGATCTATATCTTCGGGCATTGTTAGGTTTTTGATTGAGATTGCGGTTTCTACAAAGATAGCTGAATGGTGTAAAAAATCTTTTACATGTAGATTTAATAATTAGTTAAAAATTTCAGATTTACAGGAATCAATCTGTGGTTGCATGCAATTATGAATTGGTTTCTGAGTTTCCTGCACCAAAGCGCAGCATGTTTTGTTTAAGGCCTTCTTTGAGCATAAGCCACCAATAGTTGAAAAATGATTTGGTTTGGTCTCTGGTGACGTTAATTTCTGTAGTGCCGGTGTCTTCCATGTCTTTGTCTGAGCGTACAAATAAATTGGCAAGGAAAGATTGAAGTCCTTTTTTCTCTTTGGTCTCCTCGTTTATGAGTTCTATTTTGAAATCGTCATAATTCATGTCCATTTGTCCGCCTCCTCTGACGTCATTGCCACTAAAATTGAACAATGCACTATTTACAGTTCCTGAGGCTTTAGCGTTGAGATTGTTGATGAAAAAGCTATTTAACTCTTGTGCTCGTAGCTGATTTACCTGACCAGAAATTGTGAATTGGTCTGCGGGTTGTAGGATGTGAAACTTCCAATTGACTTCTGTAGGAGCATGATTCATAAATTGAGCTTTAGCATCCATATTTACCTGACTCTTGGATGCATCTCTATTGTAAACGGGCGCAATTGTGGCATACATCTGATTGAAAGTGAGTTTGCCCGGGTTGGGGTTCTTGTCTAATTGCTCCTCGTAGGTGATCTCTGCATTTTGGATTTGAACTTTGTCTATTTCTAAGCGCAAGTCAAGCTCTCTAAGCATTTCAGAATACAGAGGTTTGCGTGGTGTCTGATCTGGCATCCTTTTATCTCTATACACAGAAAGCACAGGGTTTTCTAATGTGATAGCTGAGGATTTGAAAAAAGGATCTTCATCGTCAAAAGAGTATTCATAGTTTTCTGCAGTGAGGTTTTCTATGTCAAGATCTATAACGTCTCGCTCTTCTGAAATATGCTGCTGGTATTGGTCTCTAGAAAATTTAGGTTTGATGCTAAGCTTGTTGAGTTTAAGGTCGGTAGTGTCTGCTTCAAGTTTCCCAACACTCAGAGTTTCTAAATGATTGAGAGGATGCTCAAGCTCTTTGGCAATTAAATTTACAAAAGTATAAGTTATGGCATTCTCATCATCTTGTGGAGCGGTGAGCACAAACAAGTCAACAAAATATGCATCGGCTTGATTGAATTTGAGCATTTCTTTGCCTTTTTCGTCTTTGAAGTCGAATTTGGAATCAATGAGATTGAAATTTTGTACCCAAATCACTTTGTTAGCCTCTCGTAAGGTGTCTTTGGTTTCTTTTGTTTGTCTTTTGGAATTGTCTATAAGCACATCTGCTTGTCTGAGCTTGCAATTGCCGATAACTATAGTGTCACCGTCAAAGAGTTTTCGCAATTTGATCCCCGAAAAATTGACACTCGCAAATTTCACATTTATACCTTGATCTTGTAGTGCCAGTTCTGCATCGCTCATATAAAAAGTACCACGTACAATATCCGCTTTGAGGTCTTTATAAGTCAGATTGACGTTGTCCGGCAATTGTTCTTCAAGATTTTGTGCAATTTGCTGTGAGACTATATGGTTACCATAGAAGTATGCAATAAAAGCCAAAAGCAGCACTATCCCTGCTGCTGAAATTACTATACATTTTGTCTTTTTTGTCATAAAGATTTATACTGCAAAAATCTTTCCATGCGTGGTAGTAAGCGCATTAGCTTTATAGAATTTTCTAGAGTAAGAAAGCTTAGATTTTACACAACTTTGCTATGAAGTTCTTATTAAGAACAAATTTTGTAGACTTTACTATCTGAAAATAGGAAAGTTAGCCGTTTTCCGGCCTATACAACCGAACATTTACAGAATTGCGGAGAACCAATGATTGCCAACTTAGGTTCTTATTCAACAAATTTTGTTTCACCCTTGGAATTTCGATAGAAAATTTTCTTTGTAAGGCGCAGAAATGTCTATTTCTACTTTGTTCTGTAGAATAGCTGTTCCGCCATTCCCTTTCTGGTAAGCCCTCACATATTGCACATTGATCATGTAAGATCTGTGCACGCGAACAAACGGAAAACTCAACAAATCATCAAAGTGTTTGAGAAACCTGCAAACTAAATGCTTTGTACCATCATTCATGTGCACTTGAGTGAAGTTGCCATCTGCCATGAGATAGGTAACATCTGCAAGCTTCACCACATCAAACCCACTTTGTGTAGGCAGGATGAGTTGTTGTGTTTCCGGATTTTGTGTAAGATTTTGAATAAGGATTTTGTTGCGATTGAGGGTTTCTTCTTTTTCTAAATGCTCCTGCACTTTTTGCACGGCTGTAATAAGCTCATCTATAGAAATAGGTTTGAGAATATAATAGGCAGCGCTCATATTTAGTGCTTTCAGCGAATACTCTGAAAAAGCAGTGATAAAAATGGTTTGATAATCACAATCTTGTGTAGCTTCCAGTAAATCAAAGGCATTGCCAAATGGCATTTCTACATCTAAAAACACCAGCTGAGGTTGCAATTCGCGAATGAGTGGCGCAGCTTGGCGCACATTGGAAGCTTCACCCACAATTTCTACTTGCGGACAATATTGTTGCAGATAATATTTGAGGACATCTCTGGCAGTCTTCTCATCATCTACTATCAGTGCCTTGATTTTCATGTGGGTGCAATTTTGTTGATTGTGAACTTCACCGTGACACCTTGTGGGCTATCGGTGGTATTGTAAGTAATATTTTTACCATACAATAGGTTGAGGATTTCTATTCGCTCCCTTACATTGTCCAGCCCTCTTGGGTTATGCTTTTTCTGGTGATGGGTTTTGAGTGCTTTGCTTTGTGCCATTCCTATACCATCATCTTGAATTATAACCTCATAATTCTGTGCGTTATCTATGAATTTCACAGAGATATTGCCGGGTTTGTTCAAGTATCTCACACCATGCCATACAGCATTTTCCACAAAAGGTTGTAGTATCATGCCAGGAATCATGGTTTGATTGACATCTAAACTATCGTCAACCAGAATTTCATAATTTATTTGGTCATCAAATCTGGTTTTCTCCAATGAGAGATAATTCTGCAATAACTCTATTTCTGTGGCCAAGCTGATGAAATCTTCTGTAGAGTTTTCCATCATACTGCGCATCAGACTAGAGTATTGCGTGAGATATCTATTTGCGCTGCGCTCGTCCTTCGTGCCTATAAATTGATTGATACTATTGAGACTGTTGAAGATAAAATGTGGATTCATTTCTCTTTTCAGCGACTGCAGTCTTATGCGCAAATTCCGCTTGCGCAGTTTGCGTAAAGCTTTGAAAATAAGAAATAGCAAAAGCGCCATTACCAAAATTACTGCCACCATAGCCAATCCCGCCAAACGCTGCTGCTTCAATATCTGCTGATTGAGCTCTTTTTCCTTGAGCAAGCCACTGATTACTTGACTAGTCTCCTCCATCACTTTTTCCTGCACTATGGCTTCATCTCTGTCTATCAATCCGGGCAAATCTTGCACAAACATTCTATGCATTTCCAGTGCCTTTTGCAGGTCGCCTTTTTTTGCGTACAAGCTATCTAGTTGCAGGGTTATATTTCTCGCCTGCATGGTCATCCCGCTATTTTTAGCAGTTGTTAAGGATTCTTCAAGAAGTTTTACAGCCTCATCCACCTCTTGCTTTTGCAAATAAATTTCAGCAATCTGCACCTTTTGTTCAGTTTGTAGCTTATCATCATCTTTTGCAAAGTCTTCTTGCAAAATTTTCTGGCTCACGCGAAGAGCTTCATCCAGATCACGATTTTTCTTGTGCACCTCTACCAATTGGCGGTTTACTTCTACCGCTTGTCTGGCATCACTTGCGCGCGCACGTTCATAGGCAATTTGCAAATTTTCTGCGGCAGCAGGTAAATTTTCTTGCCTTGTCTGAACTTCTGCCAATTGAGAAAGACTCACCACTGATTGGCTGCTGTAACCCTGTTCTTTACTCAACTCGGCGTTTTGCGTAATAAGTTGTATTTGGCTATCCAGATTTACTTCAGATAACCTATTCACATCATTTTGATTTATTTGCCGCATAGACCCGGTGCTATGCTGTGCAGCAAGTGCGTAGTTGGCGCTAGCTTCTTGTTTTTTCTGCATTTGCTCTTGCGTTTGCGCCAGCAGTCTTGCGGCTTGAGCAAGTTTTTCAGTATTTCCGGCTTTTTGATAAAGATCCCGAGCCAAAATCAAATAAGTCTCACTGCGAGACCATTGTTTTTCATCATAATGGATTTTGCCCAAATTGTAGAAACTCTCTGCTTGTTCCAGCTCGTTGTCTGCGCTTATAGCCTCCTCTAGATTGCGCGTATTGCTGCGCATCTCTTCCACGCGCGGCGTAGTCTGCGCAGCGCCAATCGCCATGCATATCCACGTGCACAAAACACTGAGTACTATATATACGCTTTTCATTGAAACAAAGGTATTTAATCCTTACCACTTACTCCAATACCATTCACCAAGCCATATGCCCCATTCACCAACTTTCACACCACAAGCCTGCGCACTTAGCATAGTTTTACCTTCACAAACCATAAAAAGAGCTATTATGAGAAAAGTAATTTTTCTGATGTTTACCATCACCATTGCATTGCCATTGCATGCCCAAATGAATCTAAAAAACTTAGACATTGGATTCAACAGACAGCAACAAGCCAAAAAGGAGTACGTAAGAGAAAAAGAACTCCTGAAAATCTACCTGATCAAAGCCAAACCTACTCTTGCTCAGGAAGTAAAAATCAAAAATGATTTCATACCCTTGGATCAAGCTCTCAAGCAAGATTTAATAATTATCAGCGAAACCTCACAAGGCGGATCTGTAAATGAGCTCATCTTTCATAATGTATCCAAGCACCATATCATGCTACAAATGGGTGACGTCATCACTGGTGGCAAACAAGATAGAGTCATAAAAACAGACTACATACTCCAACCTGGAGAGAAAGCCGTAATAGATGTTTACTGCGTAGAAAAAGGCCGATGGAGCTCTTCACAGCAAGGCGTTGCACAATTCAACGAATACCACAGCCGCATATCCAATGATGTCCGTAGAACCATAAGCACAGATGGCAATCAGCAAGCCGTGTGGAACCAAGTAGATGCAATACATGAGAGCAACGATTCACAAAACTCCAGCAGTACGTATGCAGCTGTTACAAGCAATAGCCGCAACCTCTCTCACATCAATAGCTATGTAGACTTTTTCTATTCCCAATTTAGAAACATGACAGATATTGTAGGATTGGTTGCAGTATCCGGAAACAAAGTCATAGGCGCGGACATCTTTGCCAGCAACAAACTTTTGCAAAACAACTTGCGCAATCTTCTCCAAAGTTATGCTACAGAAGCTGTTTTGCATGGCTCAGAAGTCAGCCTCAGCGAATCGTCCGTGCATGCATGGATCCATAACCTACTGGAGAACGAAGACAAACAAAAAGAAATCATCAATCGCTCC
Source organism: Weeksellaceae bacterium (assembly GCA_030535475.1). Taxonomy (GTDB): domain Bacteria; phylum Bacteroidota; class Bacteroidia; order Flavobacteriales; family Weeksellaceae; genus JAUNRT01. The sequence continues at coordinate 15,893 of JAUNRT010000025.1, forward strand.
GGCTCTGCTGTGCAAGTAGAAGGCAAAAACCTCAAAATCAGCGCGTTTTAGCTATTTTCTGCAAGGAATTTCCTCGGACTAAATCAGAAACAAGAGCAAAAACCTCAATGCTGCACACCACACAATCCTAAACCTTCAAAAAAAAATCCCCATAATCAGGGGATTTTTTCTCATAAAGCTTAGCGCGCAAGCTTCTTGTATTTGATTCTTTTCGGCACCAAATCTCCGCCGAGTCGTTTTTTCTTATTCTCTTCATAATCGCTGAAGCTGCCTTCAAAATAGTACACCTCAGAGTCACCTTCAAAAGACAGAATGTGCGTGCACACGCGGTCTAGAAACCATCTATCGTGGCTGATGATTACCGCACAGCCTGCAAAATTCTCCAGACCTTCCTCCAGCGCACGTAGTGTGTTCACATCCAGGTCATTGGTAGGCTCATCCAGCAGTAGCACATTGCCCTCTTCCTTCAGCGTCATAGCCAAGTGCAAACGGTTTCTTTCACCGCCGGACAACTGCGAAACCTTCTTATTCTGCTCGCTGCCACTGAAGTTGAACCTGCTCAAATAAGCCCTGGAATTCACCTGCCTGCCGCCCATCATCACCAGTTCTTGGCCATCTGAGAAGTTTTCCCAAATAGATTTTTCAGGGTCTATATTGCTGTGAGATTGATCCACATAAGCAAGTTTAGCCGTTTCACCCACCTCAAAACTGCCATTGTCCGGTTCCACCTCGCCCATTATCATCTTGAAAATAGTAGATTTCCCGGCGCCATTGGGGCCAATGATTCCCACAATTCCCGCCTGTGGTAATTTGAAGTTGAGATCATCATACAACAACTTTTCACCATAAGCCTTTGCCACACCATTTGCCTCAATCACATTGGTACCCAGGCGTGGGCCGTTGGGTATATAAATCTCCAATTTCTCATCTAGCTGTTTCTGATCTTGGTTCACAAGCTTGTCATAGCTCGCAAGACGTGCCTTTTGCTTGGCCTGTCTGCCCTTGGGTGCAGTTCTCACCCATTCAAGCTCGCGCTCCAGCGCTTTCTGGCGCTTGCCGGCACTCTTCTGCTCCTGCGCCAGCCTTTTAGATTTCTGGTCTAGCCAAGAAGAGTAGTTACCCTTCCATGGAATGCCTTCACCCCTATCCAATTCCAGAATCCAGCCCGCTACATTATCCAGAAAATAGCGGTCGTGCGTCACGGCAATCACCGTGCCCTTATACTGCGCCAAATGATGCTCCAGCCAGTGCACAGACTCTGCATCCAAGTGGTTGGTAGGCTCATCCAGCAACAAAATATCCGGCTCGCTCAGCAGCAATCTGCACAAGGCTACACGCCTGCGCTCACCGCCACTCAACACTGCTATCTGCTTCTCAGGCTCAGGCGTTCTTAGCGCATCCATAGCTATTTCTAGGCGCGTCTCCAGTTCCCATGCATTTGTGGCATCTATTTGGTCTTGCAGCTTAGCCTGTTTGGCCATCAATTCGTCCATTTTTTCCGGATTCTCATACACTTCAGGCAGTGCAAACTGCTCATTGATGCTGTCATATTCCTTTAGCACATCCACCACATCTTGCACACCTTCTTTCACTACCTCCAGCACAGTTTTAGACTCATCTAGCCTTGGTTCTTGCTCCAAATACCCCACCGTAAAACCGGGTTGAAAACTCACATCACCCTGGAAATTCTTCTCCTCACCCGCAATGATGCGCAGAAGCGTAGATTTCCCACTACCATTCAAGCCCAGAATACCAATTTTGGCCCCGTAGAAAAAACTCAAATGTATATTCTTCAAAACAGGTGTTTGCGCGTTTGGAAAGGTTTTAGAAACCCTACTCATCGAGAAAATTATCTTCTTATCCTCAGACATATACCACAAATTTTATAAAAGTCTGGAAAGATACGCATATTTTTCCGGCAGGCATATATACAGAAATGCGCAGAGTAAGTACGCATGTGGGCAATTTATTTTTTTAGGAGCTATTTCCCGCCGCCCGCTGCAATCTTGCTCACCCACAGCCGCATCTGCCGTGTTTTGGGCACGTCCGCTAACGCTCCAGTACCCAAAACCCTGGCAGCTGCCTAGGCTGTGGGTTTTGCAAGGATTTCCGCTCGCGTCGGGGCTAGGCCAGCACCACAAGGCCACTAGCAGCACGCAATCACAGAAATGAAAACCCCACCACCTTTCCTAAAAAAAATGAAGGGTTTTTGGCAGGATAACCGATAAAATAACAAAAAATCATCCTGCCAAAACCCGGAATTTTTTTGAGGCAGGGACATGCGCGGTATCCTTGTGAAATCAAAAGCGGGTGAAGGCGTTTGTGGCAGTACCGGGTCACGGCGATAGCCTGAGAGTGTGCTGCCACAAACTGCCTGAACAGCTTTTGATGAACAAGATTTTAGCGCAATGGCCCGGTGCTTTTTTCGCCATGCAAGCATGGCGAAAAAAGCAGCCTCCCAAATAATAAAAAATCTTCAAAAAAACTATGTTTACCACTCCATAACTGAAGCCATATGTAATTTTGGTTGCTAGAACTCCTATTTCCATCACCTCAGACCCTTCCATTGCAGCGTCAATAACTACCTGCGAGTCATCACGCAATAGCTCCCAAAGCTGCAAAACAGCAACTGATTTGCAAGCGCGCTGACAATCAACAGGTTGAAAAATAGAGGGATAAAAAATGAGCATATACGCAATCGCTGAAAATTTAGTAATTTTGCACTTTTAAACTATATATATGGGATGTGCTTCTTGTGGTACAGCAAACGGATTGCCCAAAGGCTGTAAAAACAATGGAGCCTGCGGTGTGAGTGGGTGTGATAAACTGTCTGTCTTTGACTGGTTGTCTGATATGGAACAACCTGTAGAGGCTTTGCGTTGCTATACGGTAGAAGTGAGGTTCAAAAACGATAGAAAAGAGTTCTATGAAAATGAATCTAAACTACCGCTGGCTATGGGTGACGTTGTGGTTGTAGAGTCTAGCCCGGGGCATGATGTGGGCGTGGTGAGCATGACTGGCGAGCTAGTGCGCATACAAATGCAAAACAAAGGGGTACGAACCAAAAATATAAGCGGCAAAATCTTCCGCAAAGCACATGATCAAGATATCAACACATGGCATGATTACCGCACCCGTGAGCATGGCGTAATGCTAGAAGCGCGCAAAATTGCACGCTCACTTGGGCTGGAAATGAAGATAAGCGATGTGGAATTTCAAGGGGATGGGCAGAAAGCCATATTCTACTACACGTCAGACTCCCGCGTAGATTTCCGCCAGCTGATACGCGAGTTTGCAGCGGTGTTCAAATGCCGTATAGAGATGCGCCAAATTGGCTACAGACAAGAGGCTTCAAAATTGGGTGGGATTGGCAGCTGTGGCCGAGAGCTTTGCTGCTCTACTTGGTTGACAGACTTCCGCTCTGTGAGCACTGCGGCGGCTAGGTACCAGCAACTATCTATCAACCCTCAAAAAATTGCCGGTCAGTGTGGCAAACTCAAGTGCTGCCTCAATTATGAGCTGGACAGCTACTTGGAGGCTTTGAATGATTTTCCGCCTTCAGATGCTAGTGTAAGCACCAAAAATGGTAAGGCCAATTGTGTGAAAATTGACGTTTTCAAAAAAGAGGTGTGGCTGGCATATGAGAATTCTGCCAACTTCACTTGGTACAAATTCAGCTTGGCAGACGTGAATAGCTTCTTGGCAGACAACAAGCGCGGCACACAAGTAGAGCCCTTGGAAGACCTCTACAAATCAGAAAATGAAACGCTTAGCAACTACAAGATAGACTTCATAGAGCAAGATGACATAGAGCAGTTTGAGAAGAAACATCAGCGCAAGAAAAAGCAGCGCAGAAAACCTAATCCAAACCAACAGCAGAGAGCAAAAAATCAATCCGGTGAGCCCGGCACACAAGGTCAAAGAAGAAATAAGAACCGAAGCAAGTCCGGCAATAGAAATACCGGAAATCGCTCTGCCAATAAGCCAAACCAAGCTGCTAATAATCAGCCGGAAAGAACGTCACAAAAAACACAGAAACCTAATTCTCCTAAAAACAAACAAGGTGAGTAAACACTGGACTATATTGGTTTGTATTTTGCTTATGGCATACGGTTGCCAGAACAGCTCATTGTATTTTGAAGAAGTGGCCGTGGTGGGCGGTGAGTGGCGCGAAGAAGACAAGAAAACCTTTAAGCTTCCTGTACGCAACACAGACCAAAACTTTACGCTATACTTCATTATAAGAAATGACAACAATTATCCGTTTAGTAATATATATTTCTTCAGTGAACTAGTGTCACCGCAAGGTGATATTGTCAAAGACACCTTAGAGTACCAAATGGCCTTTGCCAGCGGTGAGTGGATAGGATTTGGCATGGGTGAGATCAAACAAAACACAATGGTTTACAAAGAGAATATAGCACTAAAAGATACGGGCATATACCAGGTGAAATTGCAGCACGCTATGCGCGATTCCATTTTGCCCGGCATTGTAGACGTAAGTCTTATGGTAGAGAAAAACTAATGAAACCTATGGAAAAAAGAATAAACGAACATCCTAGAAATGCAGCCAAGAAAAGAAAAAACAGTTGGGTACTACGCCTATCTCTGTTTTTTTGGTTCATAATGTTGGCTGGATTGATGGCTGTAGCGGGCGTACTCTACGGCACATCTATTGGCATGCTTGGCCCATTGCCAGACGTTGCTGCACTGGAAAATCCTGAAATCAACATTGCATCAGAGATCTACAGTGCTGAAGGACTATTGATAGACCGTTTTGAAAAAGAGAAGCGAATCCCCATTACATACAATGACCTGCCTACGCATATGGTAGAGGCTCTGTATGCCAGGGAAGACATACGATTTGACAAGCACTCTGGTGTGGATGGTGAGGCGCTACTGCGTGCAGTATTCAAAGGCGGAAAAGAAGGTGGTGGTAGTACTATCACACAGCAGCTCGCCAAACAGCTATTTACCAAAAAACGCTCACCCAACAAGCTAGAAGCTGTGAAGCAGAAACTCAAAGAGTGGGTAGTAGCTATACAATTAGAAAAAAGATATACCAAGGACGAGATCGTAACTATGTACCTCAACAAGTTTGATTTCATCTATAGAGCCAATGGCGTAGAAGCTGCAGCCAAAACATATTTCCAAAAAGAGGTAAAAGACCTGAATCTTGCGGAGTCTGCAACGCTGATCTCTATGCTCAAAAACCCGGTGCTTTATAACCCTAAAGACCAACCTGTGAGCTCACAGCATGAGAGAAATGTGGTTTTGGCGCAGATGCTAAAGTATAACTACATCACGCAAGCAGAGTTCAACGCCATCAAAGATCAACCCATTGCACTGAATTTTAAAATGCTAGAATCTACAGTGGATGAAGGTATTTCTGCGTACTTCAAACATGCGCTAAGAATGGAACTTGAAAATTATTTTGAAGACTATGAGAAGAAATATGGCGTACGCTATGACGTCTATAGAGATGGTCTGAAAATATATACTACCATAGATTCACGCATGCAAAAAATGGCAGAAGAGGCCATAAAAATGCACTTGACAGATTTGCAAAAACTATTCTTCAGTACACAAAAAGGTCGTGATTTGGCTCCGTTCTATAACATCACCAAAGACAAGGCTGAGGAGATTTTCCAGCAAGCCATGAGACGTACTCAGATGTACAAAGACATGAAAAACAGAAACATGAGTGATGAAGACATCTTGGCAGAATTTAATAGGCCAAGAGATTCTGTGCAGTTTTTCACTTGGGACGGTAAAGAATATAGAAAAAATCAATCTTGGATGGATAGTATCAAATATCACAAGCACATCATCCAAGCTGGTCTTATGTCTATGGATCCGCATGACGGTACTATCAAAGCTTGGGTAGGAGGTGTAGATTGGAATTATTTCAAATTTGACCACGTAAAGCAAGCACGCCGCCAAGTAGGTTCTACTATCAAACCATTGATATACGCTACGGCAATTCACCAGATGAACTACTCACCATGTCACCAGATTTCTAATATGCCAATTACTATGGGCAACTGGAAACCAGGTAATGCGGGATATCCATATACTTCTGCCATTTCATTGCGAGATGCTTTGGCTAAATCTGTAAACATGCCTTCGGTACGCCTTATCTTGGAAAGTACTCCCAAGACTGTGATACAGCTTGCAAAAGATTTGGGTATAAACTCACCTCTGCAAGATGACCCAACCATTGCTCTAGGATCTTCGGATATCACACTCTACGAGATGGTTGGTGCTTATAGCACGTTTGCCAATCAAGGTATATATATAAAACCGGAACTCATAATCACTGTAGAAGATAAAAACGGGAAAATCATAAAAGACTATGAGCCACTCACCCGTGAAGTTTTCAACAGGGAAGTTGCCTATACTATGGTAGATCTCATGAAAGGTGTAATAGATATAGGTACGGGTAGAAGTGTACGTGGTTATAACGTGACTGGCGAAGTTGGGGGTAAAACAGGGACCACCAATGAAGGTTCAGATTCATGGTTCATAGGCATGGTACCGAATCTTGTAACCGGCGTATGGGTAGGGAATGAAGACAGAGCGGCCCACTTCAACACGTGGCAGTCTCAAGGTGCAAAAATGGCCTTGCCTATATGGGGACATTACATGAAAGCCATTTATGCACATTCAGGCATTACGAGTGTAGAACAAGATGATAAGTTTGAAAAACCGGAAGGTATAGAAGAAAGATGGGATTGTAGCAACAACAGTGGCTTCTACAACTTCGGGAATGTGGGTATTTATGAAGAAAGACCTCGTGAAACCCAATCACAAACACGAAGTTCAGGCACACGAGAAAAATCCGTAAACGAATTGATAACTTCTGATTTGGACACCATTAGTTTTGACTAATCATAAATTTTTCTTAAATGTTTTTTTATACAAAAATTTAAACTTAAATTTACACTGTAATTAGTTTTATAGTTTTTTCATAGGTTTAGGTTAATTTATAAGGTTTACCCTCTGTTTTGCGAAACAGAGGGTTTTCTTTTGCACTCAAATCACATTTTGTCCAGCATTATTTTTTTTTACTTGAAAAAAACTACCAATTATTGGGAATAATGCGGCTAATGTGATATTTTTGAAAAGTAAAGATTGTACGACACATGAAAATTGAAAGCCTTAGAGAGCAAATAGAATCTGCTTGGGAAAACCGAGATCAACTGCAAGAAGATAGCGTGAAAGATGCTATACGCAGTGTTGTAGACTTACTGGATTCCGGTGAACTCCGCATTGCTGAAAAAACAAACAATGAGTGGACCATAAATGAATGGGTGAAAAAAGCAGTAGTCTTGTACTTCCCTATTCAAGAAATGCAAACCATAGAGGTAGGACCTTTCGAATTTCATGACAAAATTCCACTCAAAACCAACTATGCTCAGAAAGGAGTACGCGTGGTACCGCATGCAATTGCACGCCATGGCAGCTTTGTAGCAAAAGGAGTGATAATGATGCCTAGCTACGTGAATATAGGTGCTTATGTAGATAGCGGCACTATGGTAGATACATGGGCTACAGTGGGAAGTTGTGCGCAAATCGGAAAGAATGTGCATTTGAGCGGAGGTGTAGGAATTGGTGGAGTGCTAGAACCCTTGCAAGCCGCTCCGGTGATCGTAGAAGATGATGTATTTGTAGGTTCGCGCTGTATAGTAGTAGAAGGTGTAAGAGTAGAAAAAGAAGCAGTGCTTGGCGCCAACGTGGTACTTACTGCCTCTACCAAAATCATAGATGTCTCCGGTGATGAGCCAAAGGAAATCAAAGGCTACATTCCAGCTAGATCTGTAGTGATTCCTGGCAGCTACACCAAAAAATTCCCTGCTGGCGAATTTCAAGTGCCATGCGCTTTGATTATTGGTCAGCGTAAAGAATCTACAGACAAGAAAACCTCCTTAAATGATGCGCTACGCACGCATGCAGTAGCGGTATAATAAATCATTAGCCATGCGCATAGGGTTTGACGCAAAAAGAGCATTCCTCAACAAAACAGGACTGGGAAACTACAGCCGCACACTGCTGCTGCAGATTTTTCAATCCTTTCCGGAAAATCAGTATGTGCTTTTCACCCCAGAACTGGACAGCGAATTCGCCGCTGAAATACAAAATTTCAACAATGTAAAAACCATTTCCGGGGAAAACAAAGCCATGGCATCTTTGTGGCGCAGTGTTTTTCTTTCAAAAACCCTTCAGCAAAAAAAGTTAGACATTTATCACGGGCTCAGTCAAGAGTTGCCATTTCGCATCCATCACTTTTCAGGTGCAAAAGTAGTCACCGTGCATGACCTTATTTTTTTGCGCTACCCGGAAGGATATGCTTGGATAGATAGAGTCATCTACAATTTCAAAGCCAAGTACGCCTGCAAACACGCAGATCTCATCATTGCCATTTCAGAGCAAACCAAAGCAGATATTGTACATTTCTATGATATAGACCCAGGAAAAATTCATGTTGTTTATCAAGATTGCAGCAGCGAATTCAAAGAGCCCATTTCTCCAGAAACACTCATCAATACCAAAACCAAATATAATCTTCCAGATAGATATATTCTTACGGTAGGAGCACTCAACAAAAGAAAAAACAATGACACACTGCTACGTGCTGCCGCCGGCATTAATGAAATTCCCGTTGTGATAGTAGGTTCCGGTAATCAAAAAAATCATTTAGAAAACCTTGCATCGGAACTTGGCATTGCGCATAGAATCCTTTTCCTTGGACATCTACCGGATGAAGACCTTCCGGCCGTTTATAAGATGGCAGAGGTGTTTGTCTATCCTTCCTTGTTTGAAGGATTTGGAATACCGATTCTCGAAGCGCTAAATTTAGGAGTGCCTGTGATTACCGGCAAAAATGGTGTTTTCCGTGAAGTCGCCGGTTCACACGCTCTATATTTCAATCAGAATGACTACAAAGATTTAGAAACTCAACTCAAAAAAATGCTTGCCCAAAATAATGTGACCCGAAATCTCTCGGAAGACTTGCAAAATCATTTACTCCAATTTCAGGCAGAAGCTACAGTACCCAAAGTCATGGAAGTATATACCAACTCCTTGCGAATCAATGGTACTCACGTTTCTCAACAGACGTTCAAAAAAGGTATTAGCGCTCTACTCATCACCTACAATGAAGAGGATAACATTCAAGAATATATAGAGAATTTCTCTTTTGCCGATGAAATTATCCTCGTGGATAGCTACAGCACAGACAGTACTGTAGAAATCGCCGCAAAACACCCAAAAGTGCGCATTTTCCATAAAAAATTTGAAAACTTCAGCGCTCAAAAAAACTTTGCCATAGACCAAGCACAGTATAAGTGGTGCATATTCTTTGACGCTGATGAACGCATCAATGACCGCCTCAAGTTTGAAATTATCTCTATCACCAAAACAGACTCAGATTTCAATTGCTTCTACATATACAGAGATTTCTACTTCATGAACAAGAAAATCTCTTATAGCGGTTGGCAAAATGACCGCGCCATCCGTCTTTTCCGCAATGGCACAGTGCGCTATAGAGAAGATAAACTGGTTCATGAACAAATGAATTGCCACCAGAAAGTTGGAAGACTACAACATCGTCTGCAGCATTTCTCTTTCAGAAATGTAGAAGAATATGAAAACAAATTGGATCTCTATGCAAGACTGCGAGCCAAAGAGCTGTTTGAGAACCACGCAGAACCTTCAAAGTTCAAACGAACCGTAAAACCTCTATACAGATTTGCAAAACATTACTTCATTCAATTCGGGTTTTTAGATGGCAAAGAAGGTCTAATTATAGCAAAATTGTACCAAGAATATGTGAGCAAGCGCTTCAAATACTATGATATGCTCAAAACTGGCAGCCTTGAAATCAAACCCAACAAAGTGCACCACCCGTGAAGATTTCTGTTGTCATCAATACCTACAATGCAGAGCGCTACCTACATCAGGTGTTGCAAGCTGTGAGTGGCTATGACCAGATTGTAATCTGTGATATGCACAGCACAGATAGCACACAACAAATCGCAAAGCAATGCGGAGCCAAAATTGTACTCCATGAAAAACTAGCCTATGCAGATCCCGCCAGAAATTTTGCCATTTCACAAGCAGATCACCCTTGGGTTTTGATGATAGATGCAGATGAGCTGGTACCGCAAGCTCTCACAAAATACCTCTATAATTTTATACCAAAACCGGAATATGCAGCCATAAGCATCCCATACAAAAACTATTTCATGAATCGGCTTATGCGCTCAGCCTACCCGGACTATCACGTACGCTTTTTCAGAAAAAATGCTGCTTATTGGCCACCAACAGTGCATTCACGCATAGAAATCACGGGCAAAATATATAAAATTCCACGTTCCCGCAAAGAGCTCGCAATTCTACATATAGCCAATGACGGTGTGCAGCGCATCATACACAAAAACGACACCTATAGCACCCTAGAAATTGAAAGAAGAAAAGAAAAAAAAATCAACTTGTTCCATCTTTGGTTTTCGCCTCTCACTTGGTTTGTAAAATACTACTTCCTCAAACTCGGATTCTTAGACGGTGAAAAAGGCTATATCTTTGCAAAACTCAAAGCACAATACAAGTTCAACACCTTAGCCAAAGTATATGAGTACCAACAAAACCAGCAAAAAAACCTCGATACTCATTGGGATGCCAAATACGCACGGGCTCAGGCAAGCAATCATAGAGAATCTTCAACATCTGAACTTTGAAACCATAGACATCTCCTACAATGAAGATCTCTTCAAATACCAAAACAGCAGACAAAAGATCATAAATCTACTTTACAAAACATTTCTCAACTCAAAAAGCTACAAAAACCAACTCAAATTTCAACAATTAGGCTCTCATATAGAACACAAAATCAGCACATTATCACAACCCGCAGATTATGCCTTGCTGTTCCGTGCAGACATATATCCCAAAGATGTATTATCCCAAATCAAATCTGCTTCTCATAAAATCATCAACTACCAATGGGATGGCATGGACCGCTTCCCGGACATATTTTCCAGAATAGAACTTTTTGATAGATTCTTTGTTTTTGACCCCGCAGACGCCAAAAAATACCCGAAACCCAACATACTCACCACCACCAATTTCTACTTTGATTTCATCCCGGAAAACCCACAAATTCAGCCCACAACAGACTTCATCTTTCGTGGAACATACCTGCGTGAGCGCATGCCTGTTATACAAACATTCATAGACCATACCCAGCAACTCAACCTCAGCACAGACATTAAAATCTTTTACGAAAAACCACATGCCGCCATCCCTGCACCTCTATACACACAGCAGCCCACACCCTATCTACAATATCTACAGCAACTACAGCACAGCCGCTACCTAGTAGATTTCAACAACTCCACCCATGACGGACTCTCTTTTCGCATCTTCGAATCCATCAAAATGCGCAAAAAACTAATCATCAACAACAAGTATCAAATCCAAAAATATGACTTCTACCACCCCAACAACATACACCTGTGGGATGGCAAAAATCTCCAGGGCTTGCAGCAATTCCTACAAACTCCTTACACACCATTACCACAGCACATAGAGCAGAAATACTCCTTCACCAACTGGATACGCTATATACTAGACATACCACCCTATCAATCCCTAGATCCTGCACTATGAGCACACAACAAGTATCCGTAATCATACCCTGCCACAACAGCGCGGCGTATATAGAAGAAACCCTACAATCTGTTTATAATCAATCACATACAGCCATACAAATCATAGCCGTTGATGATGCCTCTACAGACAAAACCCTACAAATACTTGAGTCTCACAGCGCACAGATAAGCATCATATCGCTCACACGCAATCATGGTGTATCACAGGCGCGCACACTTGGCGCACAAAAAGCCAGTGGCACATACCTGCTATTTCTAGACTCAGATGACACCCTACACCCTCAATATTTGCAAAAAGCCGTAAACATCCTGCAACACCAGCCAGAAGTGAGCGTAGTGCACAGCCGAGCACAGTATTTCGGAGCCAAAAACCGCGAGTGGAAACTGCCAGACTTTCACATGCAAGATTTTCTACTATCCAACTCCGTATTCATGCCGGCCGTCATCAGAAAATCTGCCTATGACCAAACCACCGGATTCGACCCGCAACTCACTATGTTTGAGGATTGGGAACTATTCATACAGATAGCACGCAACGGAGGGCAATTTCACAAAATAGATGAAATTCTTTTCAACTATCGCAAAAGAGAAGACCAATCTTCTATCACAGATCACGCCGCACGCCACCCACAAGAAATCTCAGACAACTACCTGCATATATACCTCAAGCACTACCCATTTTACCTGCAGCACGGCATCTATATGCAAGACCTCATGTCCTATCGCCAATACCGTACAAAATACTATAACACTTGGTATAGAAAACTATTCTACACCCTCAATCCCAAAAAACAACAAACATGAACACCATAGACATCCTACAAAACCACGGCGTCATACTCACCCCTACAGACACCATATTGGGTCTCAGCTGCCTCATAACATCACCCAAAGCGCTAGACAAAATAGTGCAAATCAAGCAGCGCCCGCAAGACAAAGGCTTTATCATACTTGTGGACAATGCCGCCAGACTACAACAAATGGTTGAAGTGCCAGATCTCGCCTGGGATCTCATAGACCTTAGTGAAAAACCCATCACCATAGTCTATGACACACTGCTTCAAGTACCGGATTACCTGCAAGCAGAAGACGGCACAGTAGCCATACGCATGGTCAAGTATCCACCTTTGCAGAAACTCATTGCCCAGTGCAAAACCCCTTTGATTTCAACCTCTGCCAACATTGCTGGTCAAGAACCTCCAAAAACACTGAGCCAAGTGCACCCAGACATCATCAGCCAAGTTGATCTAGTGACACCGGACAGCCAAAACTTCACCCCGCAATACACCAGCTCGTCCATCATACGGCTCAGCGCAGACTCAAGCGTGAAAATCATTCGCGAGTAGTGAAAAATTATGCTGCCAATAAAATGTTTCATTTCTAAATATTTTTTAGGAGCTATTTCCCGCCGCCCGCTGCAATCTTGCTCGCCTGCTGCCACAAACAGAGGGCTTTCCGGCACGTCCACCACAAGGGATTCCAGTACCGGCCAGCCCACTGTTTGTAGAGGCAGCAGGCTTTGCAAGGATTTCCGCTCGCGTCGGGGCTAGGCCAGCACCACAAGGCCACTAGCAGCACGCAATCACAGAAATGAAAACCCCACCACCTTTCCTAAAAAAAATGAAGGGTTTTTGGCAGGATAACCGATAAAATAACAAAAA
>JAUNRT010000110.1 GCA_030535475.1 Weeksellaceae bacterium
TCCTCAAAAAAAAATGTACTCAACAGTGCAATCACGCAATGCGCAATTTTACATTATCCATTTTCAATTTAAAAAATGATGCTGCCCAAATCAAAAAAAAAAATGTACTGCAACGTGCTCAATCGGCGGAGTTTGAAGTGGTTTTATGCGCTTGTGTGATAGGTTTGCTGGATATGATCTAGGAGGTCTAGGATTTCTGGAAGGTCTAGGAGGGTGACAAGCGCACTGCGATAGGCTTTGAAGTCGGGTAGGCCTTTGAAATAATTGGCATAGTGGCGCCTCATTTCCAGCATGCCTACCCGCTCGCCTTTCCACTCGGCAGACCACAGCAAATGATTGCGCACGGCCTCTACACGCTCTGTGAGTGTGACCTCTGGGTGCAACTGTCCTGTGGCAAGGTAATGCTTGATCTCGCGGAATATCCACGGACTGCCTATGGCGGCTCTGCCAACCATGATACCATCTACTCCATAGGTTTGCTTGTATTGTAGGGCTTTTTCCGGGCTGTCTATGTCGCCATTGCCAAAGATAGGTATGTGTATGCGCGGGTTGCTCTTGACCTCTGCTATGGGGTTCCAATCGGCGCTACCTTTGTACATCTGTGCGCGTGTGCGCCCATGAATGCTTAGTGCTTGGATACCAACGTCTTGCAGGCGCTCTGCTACTTGGTGTATATTTATGGAGGCATCATCCCAACCCAATCTGGTCTTTACTGTTACCGGCAAGTGGGTAGATTTGACTACGGCGGCTGTAAGGCGCACCATGAGATCTATGTCTTTGAGAACGCCTGCTCCGGCGCCTTTGCACACTACTTTTTTTACGGGGCAACCGAAGTTGATGTCAACGAGATCCGGCTGGACGCTCTCAACAATTTTGGCCGAAAGTGCCATGGCTTCTTCATCGCCTCCGAAGATTTGTATGCCTACAGGTCTCTCATAATCAAAGATGTCGAGCTTTTTGCGGCTTTTGATGGCATCTCTGATTAGGCCTTCTGAGGAGATGAACTCTGAGTACATGAGATCGGCTCCAAAGGATTTGCATAATCGACGAAACGGTGGGTCGCTCACGTCTTCCATGGGGGCTAGAAGAAGTGGGAATTCGCCTAAAGAGATGTTACCTATTTTTACCATATATTTGGCGCAAAAGTACGAATTCTATTTATGCCCAATAAACAACAACCTAAGGGTCCGCTTGGCCTGCTACTGGTGATAAGTTCATACATGACTGCGAGTGTAATAGGGCTGGCGGCACTGGGCTACTTTATAGACAAACAGTTGGGCATTGAGGAGAACTACTACACCATGGCACTTGCGCTGCTGGGTGTGGGTGTAGGCTTATACTTTGTTTACCGCAGTGTGAAGGATGCATCGTAGGCCGGCTATGCGCATGAATCTGCTCCATATACTCAGTTTCTATATCATTTGGGCGGCGGTGATAGTGCTGCTGGACGCAATGATTCGCAATTATGTGTTGGCTATATATCCTTATGACTTGCCATGGTTGCACGGAATACTCATAGGCATTGGAGTAGGCTTGCAGGTTTTGACTTTTTTCATTGCTCAAAAAGCTTCAAACTTTACGGGTATGGCAACAATGGTGGTGTTGGTGCTGAAGATGATAGTAATATTGATCTTTTTGTTTTTGCAAAAAAGAAATGCCCAATTAACACCAATCGACTGGATTTACCGCATTGCACTATACTTTGCACATACACTAGCAATGGTAGGAACAGTGATAAAATGGCTCTCATTGCAAAAATGACAAAAAACATATGCAATTTTATTTCCAAATTGATAATTTCTATCTATTTTTGCAAAAATTTTAGCACATCTGATGAAGCGGCATCTTTTATTACTTATACTGATATTTGGGTTTTTAGGGACTGTTAACGCACAGGAGACCGCTCATATTGAGCCAAATACTTCAGCAGAAGTGGTTGAGGAAGAGTATGACCTGATTGGCACCATTATGCACCACATACAAGATGCCCATGAGTGGCATTTGTGGGGTGAGGGAGCTAATAGCGTGTCCTTGTATCTTCCTGTGATTTTGATAGACAACGGGCTTCAGATTTTCAACTCTAAAAATTTCTACTACGGCGATGGTATTGTGAGACACAATGGCAATACTTATGCTATGTACCATGAGCATATCTACAAAACCGATGCAAACGGTACAATAGTGAAAGATGCTGAAGGAAATGTGACCAATGAAGCGCCACTAGATTTCTCTATCACGAAGCACGTATTGAATTTATTCTTAGGCGCTTTGATTTTGATGGTAGTTTTCATTTCTGTAGCCAGATCATACAAAAATGATATGGTACCTAGAGGTTTAGCCAAATTTATGGAGCCTTTGGTGTTGTTTGTACGTGATGACATTGCTATTCCCAACATTGGTGAGCGCAAATACAAGAAGTACATGCCATACTTATTGACCATGTTTTTCTTGATTTGGACGTTGAACCTACTAGGCTTGTTGCCAGGTGCCGCGAACACTTCCGGAGACATCGCCTTTACTATGGTTTTGGCTTTGATAGCTCTTATAGTAGTAAACGTGAGTGGAAACAGCACATATTGGAGTCACATTTTTGATCCTCTAAAAGGTCAAATGCCTTGGTATGGCAAGATGCTCATCTATCCTATACTAGTACCCGTTGAGATTTTGGGGATATTCACCAAACCAATAGCGCTTATGATTCGTTTGTTTGCGAATATTACAGCCGGGCACATTATCATCTTGAGCTTCATTTCCTTGATTTTCATATTAAAAACGCTTGCAGTAGCGCCAGCTTCTATAATTCTTACCTTGTTCATAAACATGCTAGAATTACTGGTTGCCGCATTACAGGCTTACATATTTACGTTGCTCACCGCACTATTCATAGGTATGGCAGTGCAGGAGCATCATCATGAAGAAGCACATTAATCAATAACAATAGAAACTAATATTAATTTTATAAATAGTTTATCATGACAGGAACATTAGCAGCAGTAGGAGCAGGTATCGCCGTTTTGGGTATTGGCTTGGGTATTGGTCGTATTGGTGGTCAAGCAATGGACGCCATTGCAAGACAACCAGAGGCTTCAGGCAAAATCCAGACTGCGATGATTATTGCAGCCGCCCTTATTGAAGGTGCAGGTCTTTTCGGACTTGTAATTGCCTTCTTGAACAACTAATAAGGAGCAAGACTAAAAGGTCTGGATTGCGGTTGGCAAACGGACCTTTTTACTATCTTTACAATCTTTCTATTCAAATAAAAATACGATAACAATAGTACCTTTATGGAATTATTAACTCCGTCAATAGGCTTGATTTTCTGGACTGCATTAGTATTCCTGATTTTGATTTTCATTCTAGGTAAATTTGCCTGGAAGCCTATACTCAATATGGTAAATGAGCGCGAAACACGCATAGAAGACGCGCTAAATGAAGCCAAAAAAGCTAGAGATGAGATGAAATTACTCACGGTAAGAAATGAGGAAATCATGCAAGAAGCTCGCGAGCAAAGAGACATTATGCTCAAAGAAGCCAGAGACATCCGCGATCGCACCATAGAAGAGTCAAAAGATTTGGCACGTGAAGAGGCTGCGAAAATCATAGAAATGGCCAAAGTGAGCATAGACAATGAAAAAGCTGCGGTGATGGCAGACATAAAAGCGCAAGTGGCTGAGTTTTCCATGGGTATGGCAGAAAAAGTGCTTCACAAAGAGTTGGAAAACAAAGACGAGCAACGCAATTACGTAAACTCTTTGATAGACAATATCAAACTTAATTGATGAGACAAACCAAAGTAGCATCCAGATACGCCAAAGGCTTTATGAGCTTTTTGGAATCACATCCCAACAAGGATGCGATTATTGCTGAATTTGCAGATTTCAGAAATTTGCTGAGCGAGAGCAGAGAGCTTACAAACTTTCTCAACTCTCCTATTATAGACTCTAGAAAGAAGCAAAACATACTCTCTGAAATCTTCAAAAACAAAAGCAAAGAATTTCAAAACATGCTCAACCTTGTAGTACAGCAAGGGCGTGAAAACAACCTGCTGGGAATAGCCTATGCAGTGGAAGATATGCACGATAAAGAAAAAGGCGTGAAACACGCAAAAATCACATCGGCAAGGCCTCTAGATCAAGATCAGATAGAGAATATCTTGAAAAAAGTTCATGAACATTTCCCGCAAAAGATAACAATCAAGTACACAACAGAAGTAGATCCCAGCCTCGTGTCAGGATTTACATTGAGAGTAGATGAGCTCTTCTATGACGCATCTACAAAAACCAAATTCAACAAGATTCGACAGAATTTTGATTCAAAACTATATTACACCAAGCTTTAATACAATATAACAATGGCAGATATAAATCCGGCTGAAGTTTCAGCGATTCTGAAACAGCAATTGAGTAATTTTGATGCAAGCGCAGAACTCACAGAAGTAGGTACCGTGCTGCAAGTAGGTGACGGTATTGCACGCGTTTACGGCCTGCAAAACGCACAGTACGGCGAGCTCGTACAGTTTGAGAATGATACAGAAGGTATTGTACTCAACTTGGAAGAGGACAACGTAGGTATTGTATTGCTAGGTGAGTCAGGTGAGATCAAAGAAGGAGACACCGCAAAACGCACACAGCGCATCGCATCTCTACGCGTAGGTGAAGGATTGCTAGGGCGTGTAGTTGACACGCTAGGTAACCCTATAGACGGTCTCGGACCCATACAAGGTGAAGTTTATGAGCTCCCACTAGAGCGCAAAGCTCCCGGTGTTATCTTCCGTGAGCCCGTTTCTGAACCTATGCAAACAGGTATCATCGCTGTAGATTCCATGATTCCAATCGGTAGAGGTCAGCGTGAGCTTATCATTGGTGATAGACAAACAGGGAAATCTACAGTAGCCATAGACACCATTCTCAACCAGAAAGAATTCTATGACAGAGGTGAACCCGTATTTTGTATCTACGTAGCCATAGGACAGAAAGGTTCTACTGTAGCGCAAACAGTAAAGATATTTGAAGAGCACGGCGCCATGCCATACACAGTAGTTGTAGCGGCCAACGCTTCAGAACCTGCACCAATGCAAGTATATGCACCATTTGCCGGTGCAGCCATTGGAGAGTACTTCAGAGACACAGGTCGCCCGGCACTCATCGTTTATGATGACTTGTCTAAGCAAGCTGTTGCCTACCGTGAAGTATCACTCCTACTCAGAAGACCACCAGGACGTGAAGCTTACCCGGGTGACGTATTCTATCTACACTCAAGACTCCTAGAAAGAGCTGCAAAAGTGATCAGTGATGATGATGTTGCACGCAACATGAATGACCTTCCAGAATCTCTTAGAGACAAAGTAAAAGGAGGTGGATCACTCACAGCACTACCAATTATTGAAACACAAGCGGGTGACGTATCTGCATATATCCCTACCAATGTTATCTCCATTACAGATGGTCAGATATTCCTAGAGTCAGACCTCTTCAACTCTGGTGTGCGTCCAGCCATCAACGTAGGTATCTCAGTATCTCGCGTAGGTGGTAATGCACAGATCAAGAGTATGAAAAAAGTATCTGGTACACTCAAGCTAGACCAAGCGCAATATCGTGAGCTAGAAGCATTTGCCAAATTTGGATCAGACTTGGATGCCGCTACCATGGCCGTGATTGGAAAAGGTGAGAGAAACGTGGAAATTCTGAAGCAAAAAGACGGTTCGCCAATGCCTGTAGAAGACCAGATAGCCATCATCTACGCAGGTACCAACAACCTTATGAGAGACGTACCGGTAGAACGTGTCAAAGAATTCCAAAAAGAATACACCGGTTTCCTGCGCCAAGCACATGGTGAGGCTATGGAAACCCTCAGAAGCGGTAAAATTTCAGACACAGAAACTGAATTGTTGACAAGAGTAGCCAAAGAACTGGCAGTGAAATATAAAAAATAACAGTCCCTTAGCTTATGGCTAATTTAAAGGAAATACGCGGCAGAATCACCTCCGTGGGTAGCACCATGCAGATCACCAACGCCATGAAAATGGTATCTGCCGCCAAACTCAAAAAAGCGCAAGACGCCATAGTGCAGATGCGCCCATTTGCAGACAAACTGCGGGAAATCATGGTAAACGTGAGCAGCAACCTAGACTCCGACCTCGGCGGAGACTACACACAAGTGCGTGAAGTGCAAAACGTGTTGCTCATAGCCATATCATCCAACCGCGGCTTGGCCGGAGCATTCAACTCCAACATTATCAAGGAAGTAAACCGTAGTATCAAGGAAGATTTCGCTGGAAAAAACGTCCAAGTCATCACCATTGGTAAAAAAGTGAATGACATCCTTGGCAAATCTCACAACATTGCACAAAACAACAGCACCCTGTGGGAAGATTTCAACCTGCGCAACAGTAATGTTATCGCAGAGCAAGTAATGCAAAATTTTGCAGACGGCCACTATGATGAAGTACGCATCGTGTACAACCACTTCAAGAACGCCGCCACACAGTTTGTCATGAACGAGAAATTCCTGCCCGTATCCATAGAAGATCAGACGCAGGGCGGCGCAGTGAGCGAGATAGACTACATCTTCGAGCCAAACAAAGAAGAAATCCTATTAGACCTCATCCCCAAAGCGCTCAAAACACAGCTATTCAAGGCATTACTAGACTCCAATGCCTCTGAGCATGGTGCTCGTATGACTTCCATGCACAAAGCCACAGACAACGCAGAAGCGCTCCGTCGTGACCTCGTGTTGCTCTACAACAAAGAGCGTCAGGCAGCCATTACCAAGGAAATTTTGGAAATCGTAGGAGGCGCGGAAGCCCTCGACGGATAATCCATTATCATATAAATCTGTTATCAAAACCCTGCCTTGGCGGGGTTTTTCTTTACTTATTATTCAAATTATTTGGGCGGCACCCTTTTCCGGGCTGTAAAAACACGATATTCGACAATATAAAACAAAATCC
>JAUNRT010000111.1 GCA_030535475.1 Weeksellaceae bacterium
GGCTTTGCAAGGATTTCCGCTCGCATCGGGACTAGGCCACCCCACAAATGCCATTTTTTTCTTCCAAAATCTTAGTTTGAAGGAAAAGTATTAAAGGCAAAGATTATTGAAGAATTTTTTTTTGAATCAACACAATTAAGGAATGTTTCATGACCATTTCCTTTCATTTCTCACTTCGTTGACTTGTAAAAAACTATGTTTTTGAATGGGCTACGAAGTAGCCTTCCGAGGCAGGGATAGAAACGGTAGCCCGTAAAAAGGAACGGCTCTTGCAAAATACGCAGCAAGAGGGTTGTAGTGGATACGGAAAACCTCTTGCTGCGATATTTTTGCAGCCGGGCCTTTGCGGACTACAAGTGGATAGCCCGGCCCGTAAATTTGCCTAACTTTATCCGTAAATGTTTCAAACAAAATTGATAAGGCAAATTTCGGGGCCTCCCAAATAAAAAAAAGAAAAAAAAACACGCAAAGGACTCGTTATTAGACTTCTAATTGAGTCTGAAGCGTATGTTTTCTATCTTTTGCAACTGTCTGAGCATTTCTGAATTTAGCTGTACACCTTTCTCTGCTGTAAGTGTAATATCTTGCTGAGAATCAGGGTAAAGCACTATCAGATCCATGGCAACATCACCGGGATTTTGACCCATGATATTCTGGATTTGATGAGCCAAATCTACTGATATGTCACTGCTGTTGAGCCACATAGTGAGTTTGTGTATGCTTTTGACCATGATTTCGCTCAATAGTTGCATGTCTTCAACGTCTGTATATATGCGCTGGCTAAACTTGTTTTGCGTGATTTGCAACGTAATGCACAACACTTCATGCGCTTGCAGCAAGTGCTTGAATTTGAGAAACTTATCACCAAATATTGAGAAGCTATGCTCACCTGTGTAGTCTTCTAAGACTACTGTGGCAAACTCGCGGCCATCCTTGCTGGAGGTGCGAAATTCTACTTTGCTGAGCATGCCGGTGAGCTTGACTTTTTTCCCGATAAAACTTTGCTGGTTTTGAGAAAAGTTTTGCAATGTGACACTGCGGAAATGCTCCAACTCATAATCAAACTGGCTAAGCGGATGCGAGGAGAGGAATATCCCAACCACCTCTTTTTCACGCTCTTGCAACTGATTTTCCGGCCAAGGATGGCAAGGTGCTATGTGTGGCTTGGTGTTCTCTAGTTGTATATCCGCGGCATCAAATAGCGACAGTTGACTAGACTCTGACTTGTTTTGCACGGCCTGACCATACTTTATGATTTTCTCTAAATTGGTTTGGTTAGAGGCAGGATCTGTGTAGAAATACTGGCCACGGTGATACTCGTCCAGCTCATCTAGTGCACCTGCATATATGAGGTTTTCCCAGTTGCGCTTGTTGCATATTCTCAAGTCTATGCGCTCTGCTAAGTCAAACACGTCTTTGAACTTGCCATTGCGATTGCGCTCTTCAATCAGCGCCTCTACAGCAGCCTGGCCAACGCCTTTGATAGCGCCAAGACCAAAGCGAATGGCCCCACTCTGGTTTACGGTAAAATCATACTCAGACTCATTAACATCCGGGCTCAACACCGGTATTTCCATGTGCTTGCACTCTTGCATATACTGGGTCACCACCTTTATGTTTTGCATGTTGTTGCTGAGCAGGGCAGCCATGTATTCTGCGGGGTGATGCGCCTTGAGATAGGCTGTCTGAAAGGAAACCAAGGCATAGCAGGTGGCGTGTGACTTGTTAAACGCATACTCTGCAAAGGCTTCCCAATCTTTCCAAATTTTCTCTAATTTCTGTGTGGGATAGCCTCTTTCTTCTGCGCCTTGTATGAATTTGTCCTTCATTTTGGCCAGGGTGTCTTTTTGCTTTTTACCCATAGCTTTTCGCAAAACGTCTGCCTCTCCTTTTGAGAAGCCGCCGAGGTGCTGAGACAGGAGCATGACCTGCTCTTGGTAAACGGTGACGCCGTAAGTTTCTTTGAGGAAGCTTTCCATCTCCGGCAAATCATACTCTATCTTTTCCTCGCCATGCTTGCGCTGCACAAAGAGTGGTATGTATGCCATAGGTCCAGGCCTATAGAGCGCTGTCATGGCTATGAGGTCTTCCAGCTTGTCCGGTTTGAGCAATTTGAGGTTGCTCTGCATTCCATCAGACTCAAATTGAAATATACCTGATGTGCTACCTTTCTTGAAAATGGTATCATAGGTATGCGGATCATCCAACGGGAAATTATCCGGATCTAGTGTAACACCCTTGGTTTTGGCAACGATATTTATGGCGTCTTGGATGATGGAAAGGTTGCGCAAGCTAAGGAAGTCCATCTTGAGCAATCCGGCATTTTCTACCACAGAGTTGTCATACTGGGTGACCATGAGGTTGCTATCTTTGGCCACTGCAACCGGCACTATGTCCATAATGCGGCGCGGGGCAATGATGACGCCGCAGGCGTGCACACCGGTATTTCTTATAGAGCCTTCAATGACTTTGGCGTTCTGTATGGTATCTGCCACCAGGTCGTTGGCCTGCGCCAACTGGAGGATTTCGCGGCTATCTTGCTGTTTGTCACCATTGAGGGAAGCTATGACTTTGTCACCATCTGCACCAAAAAGTTTGTTGAGCTTTACGTGGATTTTATTGGCCAGTCTTCCAGCTTCAAACAACGGTAGATTGAGTACTCTGGCTGCGTCCTTGAGTGCGGATTTACCAGCCATGGTGCCATAAGTGATGATTTGTGAGACTTGCTCTTTACCATACTTATTCACTACCCATTGTATGATGGCATCGCGACCTTTGTCATCAAAATCTATATCAATATCCGGCAAGGAAACCCTGTCCGGGTTGAGAAAACGTTCAAAAAGCAGATCGTACTTGATAGGATCTACCTTGGTGATGCCTGTAACATAAGCTACAAGAGAGCCAGCGGCCGATCCACGGCCTGGACCCACCGAGATGCCCATTTTTTTGGCTTGATTGGTAAGGTCTTGTACGATGAGAAAATAACCTGGATAGCCTGTGTTTCTGATGGTATCAAGCTCAAAATCAAGTCTTTCTACAATCTCTGGTGTCAATTCGTCGTAGCGCTGTTTTGCGCCTTCGTAGGCAAGGTGTCGCAAATAGGCGTTTTCTCCTCTTACTCCACCATCTTTCTCATCTTCAGGGTCTTGAAACTCTTCAGGGATGTCGAATTTAGGTAGTGCAATTTTTCCTGCTAAATCATAAGGCTCGAATTTAGCTATGAAATCTTTGAAGTTTTCAATGGCTTGGGGATATGCAGCGAATCTTGCAGCCATTTCCTCAGCCGATTTGAAATAAAACTCGTCATTAGGAAAGCCATATCTGAACCCTCTCCCACGCCCTATTGGTGTCTCTTGTTGTTCTCCATCTTTTATGCAAATCAAGAGATCATGCGCCTGGGCTTCAGATTGCTCTATATAATAGGTGTTGTTCTGGGCCAAAACAGGAACACCATATTTTTCTGACCATGAAAGAAGTACACTATTTACGTGTTTCTCTTCAGGCAGATTGTGATCTATGAGCTCTATATAGAAATCTTCTCCAAACTCTTTGTGCCACCATTCAAAAACCTCAAGAGCTTGTTTCTCACCAACATTGAGTATGAGATGCGGTATTTCTGAACTCAAAGACCCGGTGGTGGCAATAAGATCTTCTTTATGTCTAGCGATGACGTTTTTGTCTACACGTGCGCAACCTGAGTAGTAGCCTTCTAAGAAGCCAATGGATGAAATTTGCGTAAGGTTTTGAAAACCATTTCTATTCTTGGCTAATAGTACTTGGGTGTACCGCCTGTCAGGGTTTTCTTTGGTGAATTTTGTAGTCTGATATCTTTCTGAAATGTAAACTTCACAACCTAGAATAGGGATAATAGGTGTTTCTCTACCCTGATTGATTTTCTTAACAGATTCTATGAAATTAAAAGCACCCATGAGGTTGCCGTGATCTGTGAGACCTACAGCAGGCATATTCATGCGTGCGGCTGCGCGCACTATTTCATCTACTCTGCTCTTGGCTGTGAGAATAGAAAAATAACTATGGTTGTGAAAATGAAAGAAGTGAGATAAATCTATGCCGGGAACTGCCTCAGGCTTTTTGGCTAAGTCATCGGCTGTTTTCTGTTGTGCAATGGAGTCTTTTTCTGCGATTTGCGTACCTACTTCTATATCAAAAGACTGGACCGTGGTAGGGAAATTTTGCTGAAATGCGTCCATGTCAGCTTGATTCCAGTGGAGTGCGTGAAAACTAACTTGCTTCTCACGGATGAGCTCAAAGAACGCACGAGCTGTAGCATTGACATCTGCAGCGGCGTTGTGTGCTTCGGAAAAATCCTCATCAAAGAGTTTTTGATATAATTCTGACAGCTTTGGATATTTGAAACCACCGCCTATACCTCCCGGTAATTGACAATAGTCTGTACCGATAATTTGCGTATCTAATTGATTGTAAGAAGCAAAGGCCTCGTAGTCTAAACTTTTACGATACAATTCTGCTCCAAGTACATTAATATCAAACTGTACATTGTGCCCAATAAGCACAGTATGAGCGTCTAACGCACCCAGAAATTTTTGTAGAACACCCAACAAATCCACCCCTTTTTCCTTGGCAATCTCTGTAGTGATGCCATGGATTTGAGCACTATTGAAGGGTATATCATAGCCTTCTGGTTGTATGATATAATTATGATTTTCTATCAGAAGTCCGGTGTTGTCATGCACCTGCCACGCCAATTGCACAACTCTTGGCCAGTTGTCTGAATCTGACCAGGGTGCGCTATGGTTTTGAGGAAGACCCGTGGTCTCTGTATCGAAAATTATGAATTTGTTCATGCGAAAAATAAGTTGAAAAAAGTGCCAATTGGCACTTTATGAAATTTGTTTATGTAGGATTCTACTATTATGCCAATCCCAAAACTTTCAATCCATTGATAGTTGCAATGTCAGAAAGTTTCTCCACATCATAGTAGTGACAAGCTTCAAGCATTACACGTAGCTCTGTCCAAAGGTCACCATCAGAGAACGGCTTGTAGATATCGTTGATGTTATCCGTACCGAAAGCCACGTTAATACCTTGTGGAATAAGCTCATCTACCGGCGTCATGGAGTTGTGGCTTGGCGCCAAACGCTCCGTACGGTTATGATCTATCCAAGCTGTTGGGCAAGAAATTACATGCAGATCTGCCTCACGCATGAGTTCATATAACTCATATCGATATTTCTTGGGATGAGCGGCCACAGAAATTGAGTGCACAGCAGCAACTTTACCTTGCATACCATGTTCTATGGTTTTGCGTGCAAGAAGCTCTGTTTCTTTCTCCTCATCTGTATTGAACTGATCAACGTGCACATGCACAAGTTTGTTTTTGCTTTTGGCAGTCTCCAGTAAGATATCCAGATGCTCTTCTTCCTGACCAAAGTCTTTTGCAGGCAATCCTCCGATGATGTCAACGAAATCTGAAGACATGTCAAACCATTCACGGGCTTTCTCGTTGATAACACCTTTCAGTACTTGGTTTGCA
This sequence comes from Weeksellaceae bacterium, assembly GCA_030535475.1. Classification (GTDB taxonomy): domain Bacteria; phylum Bacteroidota; class Bacteroidia; order Flavobacteriales; family Weeksellaceae; genus JAUNRT01. Next base: position 5,516 of record JAUNRT010000111.1, read on the forward strand.
AATTTTATTTTGATTTGATCGCCAAAATCTTCTTTGATTTTTCTTGCGGCAATCATACTTCTATCTTCCATCACATCATCCACATCTATGAATGTACCAACCGCTTGAGCACCTTGTTTTATGAAGTTTTCTAGGGCGTATGCCATTCTATCATAAATGGTATCTACGCTTGAGTTTTTCTTCATTTCATCTACCAAGTGCCATTTCTCTTTCAAGTATGAATTTGTAAAAGAAAATGTATCTTTCTGCAAGGAATAAGCGCGATCCAGGTGCGCATGGGTATTGACCCAACCACCTTTTTGCATGATACGTTCAATTACTGCTTCGTTGGGATTAAAATACTCTAATTTACTCATGATATTTTTAGCTTATGCAAATTTTTCAAATTTACGACTCTCATTTAAAATATTGTCATTTTTTGCAGTAAAGAATATGAACATTCCATGAACAAGAAAAAAAAATCGCAGTCACAAACTGCAGAATGAAAAAATATTTTTTGTTATTAATCTGAAAATTAATACCTTCGAGATATAAATCAAAAAAAAGATGGTTGCGCAAGCGCAACCATCCTCACTAACAATCAAAAAATCAAAAATTATAAGTTGAAATTTCTAAAACCCGCATTTTATACATTTCAAGTAATAAGTATCAGATTTTTTATTTTGTAGTTTCTATTTTATATAACACAAATTTTATTCTAAAATTGTATTATTTGAAAAATTTTAACCTATTTAGGCAATTTTAACACAAAAATGCTTGTAAACAAGTAATTTTCAATATTTTATATAATGATGCCAGAATCATGCCAAAATTGAGGTCTCAATTGTTAAAAAGCATAGATATTAGGGCTAATTAGTCATGAAATTATAAAAAAGCCATACCGCTTATAGATATTTTCTAAATTTTTAATTACATTTCAGAGACTTTCGAAACCCTGATTCACTCAAAGTATAGAATAATACTGCTCCATGTACTCTTGAAGTGAAATCCATAATGGCTAATCAGTTTTCGATCTTTACATTTATCTCATCATACCAGCACGTTGATCCTAAAGCATTCGCTTAAAGTACTTTAATTACCTAAAACTTCTTATGAAACTATAAATTGAACTTCTTGCCTTTGTTTGAATTGGTTATCGAATATTTAAGAGATCTGGAAATTTACTTCTGAGGTGATGATTTTGAACGAATAGATTCTTTAGCAATTTTGTCAATAAGAAAAATTGTTTTAATTTTGCACTCCTAAGGCAAGTCCTACACAACCAGCTCCTGCAAAATCCCCCAGGATGGGAACATAGCAAGGGTATGCGGTCGAAGCGGTGTGATGTAGATAGCTTGCCTTTTTTTATTTCCTTTTTTTTCAATCCTAAATTCAACAAATAAATGCAATTTTTGGTAAGATGAAGATGAAAATATT
>JAUNRT010000112.1 GCA_030535475.1 Weeksellaceae bacterium
ATTAAATGATTATGCTCTTGTAAAAGATTAATAATCATTTGCCTTATTGGCAAATTTCGTACACAATGCTGAAAATATTTGATTCTAAACCAAGTGAGTAAGCTCCAAAGCAACTTCAGCCAATTGATTTTTATTTTTTTTTATTTGGGCGGCTCCCGATCACGGCGCGGCGTAGCCGCGCCGTGATCGGGACCGGGCTTTCCACTAAATCGGGCTAGTCTGTGCATACAAAACCACGGCCTGTCGGCACACTCTCAGGCAAAAGCCGTGACCCGGTACCGGCAGTCCGGGTTTTGTAATATGCACAGACTGCACCCGATACCGTGTCAATCCCTGCCGCATTATGGCTAACGCCAAAATTTTGAGGTGAGATGGAATGATAAAAATTATTTCGCCCAAACTTAAATCCCTAAAATACATACTTATCAAATTTTTAGAAATTTAAATGAAATGAGCAGCAAAAGATATTAGGTTTTTATATCGAGCGCTACGTGCATTTAATTAAAAAATCTGCTAATGCGTAAATAATTGAGTGGAACTTCATTTTGCATTTACAGGAAAATTTAAAATCTACAAACTCTTTGCGTTTTGATATTTTGATCATTTAGTACCGATTGAGTTGGCGTTAAAAGCGGTTTAAAAAATGTTTCAAATGAATACTTCAATTTACTTTTTGTGCTACTTGACCCAAACCATGATTCCATGACTGCACTTCTATCTTTCTTATTATCCATTAAATGCAGAATTTTCCCAATCACTTCTTTCTCACAATTGTGAGATTCACGCATGGTAAAAAGCCTTTTTCATGAAAGATTTGCAAACTTTCTCCGGAAAGTAACCTATGTAGCTACAAAACGTCACTTACTTCACTAGCCCCGATGCGAGCGGAAATCCTTGCAAAGGCATCTGCCTCTACAAACAGTGGGCTTGGTGGTACTGGAATCCCTTGTGGTGGAAGTGCCGCAAAGCCCTCTGTTTGTGGCAGATGACGAGCAAGATTGCAGCGGGCAGCGGGAAATAGCTCCTAAAAATATTCCTGCACTTATACCAGAGAAATTTTCGCTGTTTCTATTTACATTAAGCTAAATAGCACCATATTTTTTGCCCAATGGGTGGGCTGCAATGCGGGCATAATTGTGGGCATAAAATCTTCACTATCTTTGCGGCTATATGCAGTTTGAGATACATAAAAAAGATGTGCATTCCCGTGCTAGAACGGCTTCTTTGCACACGGATCATGGAGTGATAGAAACACCTATTTTCATGCCGGTAGGTACGGTGGCGAGTGTGAAGGCAGTGCATCAGCGCGAACTGAATGATGATATACGTGCACAGATAATTTTGGGCAATACATATCATCTTTACCTGCGTCCTGGCACGGATATTTTGGAGGCTGCGGGTGGTCTGCACAAGTTTATCAATTGGCAAAAACCTATACTCACAGATAGTGGCGGCTACCAGGTGTATTCGCTCTCTGACAGGCGAAAACTCACGGAAGAAGGGGTGAAATTCAAGAGCCATATTGATGGGTCTTACCACTTTTTCTCGCCTGAAAATGCCATGGGCATTCAGCGCAAGATTGGGGCAGATATAGTGATGGCGTTTGATGAGTGTACGGCGTTCCCGAGCGAGTATAAGGCTGCGCGGCTGTCTATGGAAATGACGCACCGCTGGCTGGATAGGTGTGTGAAATATATGGCAGAGAGTGAGCCGCTGTATGGGTATGAGCAATTTTTGTTTCCGATAGTACAAGGCAGCACTTACACAGATTTGCGCAAGATTTCTGCGGAATATATAGCGCAGGTAGGCGCGGTGGGCAACGCTATTGGCGGGCTAAGCGTGGGTGAACCTGAGGAGGAAATGTATGCTATGACAGATGTGGTGACGGAGATTTTGCCGGCAGATAAGCCACGATATTTGATGGGTGTAGGCACTCCGTGGAACATACTAGAGAGCATAGCGCTGGGCGTAGATATGTTTGACTGTGTGATGCCTACGCGCAATGCTAGAAATGGCATGCTTTTTACTTGGAATGGGGTGATGAATATGAAAAACGCCAAATGGAAGGATGATTTTTCTGCACTTGATGAGCTGGGCACTTCTTATGTAGATAAGGAGTATAGCAAGGCCTATGTGCGCCACCTTTTCATTTCTGGTGAGTATTTGGGCAAGCAGATTGCCAGTGTGCACAATTTGGCATTTTACCTGGACTTGGTGCGCGTGGCGCGCGAGAAAATAAATGAGGGCAGCTTTGCACAATGGAAAGATGAAATGGTGCCCAAGCTGAAACAGCGACTCTGAGTTTGAAGTTACTAGATAGATATATTGTAAAAAATTTCCTGAGCACTTTTGTGTTTATGACGCTACTGTTGTCTATAATAGTGGTGGTGATAGACCTTAGCCAAAACATAAGCAAGTTGTCTGACAATGGATCTACTGTGATGGAGGCTCTCACCAACTATTATCCATTCTTTTTGCTGTGGATAGTAAATACTTTTTTGCCGATTGCGGTTTTCATTTCTGCTATATATTTCACCTCTAGACTGGCAAATCAGACCGAGTTTGTGGCTATGAACTCTGGTGGTATGAGCTTTTTCCGGCTCACTTACCCCTATTTGATAGTGGCGCTAATCATAGGCGTATTGTCATTTTTTGTGAACCATATGTGGCTGCCGCACGCCAATATCTACAAAAATGAATATTACTATACCTATATGCAGCGGGCGTCTCGTGAGCAAGAATACTTCAAAGGTAGGCCTATTTCTTCTCACATCTCCCCTACTGAATATCTGTTTGTGCACAACTACAACCGCCGCACCAAAAACGGCAATGGCTTTCTATATCAGCGATTTGACAGCGTAGATACGCGTAGAATGGTGTATCAATTGCGTGCCCATGATCTGGTGTGGAGTGATAATGACTCTGTTTATACGCTCAACAGCTACTATGAGCGTTTCATACGTCCGGATAGAGCAGACAGTATACATCATGGGCAACGTGTGACGCAAAAATTCAACGTGTCACCAGATGAATTGCTACCGGAGGGTTACGTTGCAGAAACCATGAATTCTCTTGAGCTACAAAGGTTTATAGAGCGCGAAAAATTTAAGGGTTCTGCCAGTATCAATGTGTACTTGAATGAGCTGTATCAGCGCACAAGTTTGCCTTTTTCTGCGATCATACTCACATTGCTGGCGCTATCCTTGGCTTCTGTGAAAAGACGTGGTGGACTTGGGCTCAATTTGGCCATTGGCACAGGCATCGCTTTTGTGTATATATTTGGTAATGAGGCCAGTAAAGTATTTGCCAATGTGGGTGACATGCCACCGCTACTCGCCGTGTGGATCTCTAATATAGTTTTTGGCGTAGTAACGCTCATACTCTACATACGCAGAGCTTATAAATAGCGGATTTTCAAATTATTACACGGGAAGTTTTCAACTTACTGCTAGCAAAATCAAAGATCAAATACAGATTTGCGCTTGATCACCAGACCATCTTTTACCCATAGAAAAAAGGCAATAACAAGGTATAGTACAAAGGCAGCTCCCAGCGTAGCAAAAGATAAGTAGATAAACAGTAAGCGCAGACGCGAAGCGCGCATCCCCAAACGTTCAGATATACGTGCAATCACCTCAAAACCATATGGTTCCAACATATTTCTGAATTTCTCAATCGCTTTCATAGATTCAATACTTTATTGCCAATTTTGCATTCTAGACACTTTTTTTGCGTGCAATGTTCATTGTAGAGCGCTATATAGCCTTGTGCTTGCAAAGCATTTTCAATTTTCGCTCCAATCTTTACAAATTTAGTCAAAATTTGGTTTTTCTCCGCCTCTAAATTTTCCAAAATAGCAAGTGCAGGATTTTCCTGATGCGCATAGAATATAGCATAGTAGAAATACTTCAGTGGCACCACAGCATTGATGATTATGTGGCGGATAAATGAGTCAGAAAAAGCTTTTGGCATCACGGCAGTAGAGGTTTTCTTGAGCGTAAATCTGTTGTCCCAATAGGCAGATACCTCCACATTCTTCAGCAATTGCCACATTGGCTCCCAATCATTTTCAACCACCAAGTATCTGAAAATATCTTTGCTGCCTGCATACAATGCTGCCAACTGCGCCAACCGCACCGTAGGAAAATTCGGTGGGCGCATACCCGCAAATTTAAAAGTATGCAAGTCAATTGGCGTAAGCCCATGTTTATGAGCCGTATACAAATATTTGTTGCGCATCTCACGCTGCACCTCATCTTGCGTTTCCTTCAAAAAACCGGCTTGTCCAAAAAGCAACGCTTCCACTTCACCCGGCTTATGCACCAATTTGCGCAGCACAGCATAGTCAAAAGAGCTTGCCAGCAGCGCAAATGGTATCTTATTATACGGCGCACCAAATGCCTCAGCCAAACTCACAAATAGCAATGCCTCCCAATTTCCGCACAAATGCTCCAATTTTCGCTGTTGTTCTTGAACTTTTTTCTCCAGCCGAGCAATGCCCCAAGACACTGCACACTGATCTGTCAAAAACTCATCTACTTCTGAAAAATACCGCTCACAAGCCACAAAATCATAGGTTTTCTGCAAATTTTTGTACTCCATTAGCAGCCTTTCAGGTACGGCATCTGCCAATTCCAGTGTAGGAAAACCTTCCGGCACTGCATCTGTATTGTGCTGATAAACAATGTGTAAGATAAGATTTTCGTAATTCTTATCCCCATCATGCTGATGCAAATACCAATCAGATGTGAGCACATGAAACTCTACATTTCCAGCCCACAACACACCATCAATGCGCAACTTCGCATGCGAAAAATCTGGCCCGGACTGCTTATTGCGCATACCCGGCGAAATCACCTCAACAGATTTTCCGCAAAGAGTGCGCAGTGGCACCGTAAAATCCCACTTTTTAAATTGCCATATATGGTACAAAAACTCCTCTGTCATGCCACAGGCTCCTACACGAAAATACAAAAATACCTGCACAATCCCCACATTTTTAATTCAATACGTAAAAAAATGTGCAACAAATCGAGATCTTATTTTTTTATAATTTGGGCGGCTACGGCATCCGGCAACTAGTACGCATCCGGCGGGTGGCGTTCAGTAAGCACTTGCGGGTATTCTTTATTCTCTCAACCCCACAGTGCTTCTTCACGCAACACCCGCCGTCTTTGCGGGCTAGTATGCCTACTGCCTGCCGCGATCGCTTCCTGCGTTTATAGAGCTAAAACTATCGCCTCATATATCCGGTTAATATTTGGTAAAACTTTGTCATACTTTATCAGACAATCATCTCACCATGCCCCATAAAAATATATTTACATTTGCAGCACAAATCCCCGTATGAGACTCAGCCCTTACATAGCCACTTCGCTCATCATCATCAATATAAGCCTTATCATACTATTGTTGTTTGACAAAACGGCTATACATCTTGCCATGACCCCAAACAGCGCAACACCACTAGACCCTATCATGGCACAACTCACCCATGTAGGAGACGGTTTAGTGCCCGTGATTGTCCTCGCAATACTCAGCTATTTTGTGCCGTTTCGTACTTGGATCACAGGTGTAGCCGCCTCTATCTTTACCGGAATACTTGTGCAATTTTTCAAAAAAATCGTATTCCCAGAGTATAGAAGACCAGCGGCATTGATAGATAATGATTTGCTACACTTTGTAGATGGGGTGAAAATCCATCATATGTATTCCTTTCCATCAGGGCATACAGCTACGGTATTTGGACTATTCATTTTCTTGGCTTTTGTATGGCGCAAGCATCCATGGCTACAAGTCTTGCTAGCACTTTTCAGTACTTTGGTAGCTTATACACGCATTTATTTGTCTCAACACTTTCTAGAGGACACAGTTTTTGGTGCGCTTCTTGGAATCATAGCATTCATAGTAGCCTACGCACTGCTGTACAAGCGCATCAACATAGATGATAAGCGTACCGTATTTCAACTGGGCAAAAAAGCCAAATTATGAAGAATAATCTTACTATAGCCATACTCCAATATGATATTGTTTGGGAAAACCCCGAAGCCAATTTTCAGAAAATTGAGCAAATCATAGAAGGTGTTAAGGCAGACATATTCTTACTGCCTGAGATGTTCTCCACAGGATTTAGCATGACACCGGAAAAAGTAGCAGAACAGGCCTATGGTCCCAGTTTTCTATTTCTTCAGCGACTTGCAATAGAAAAAAATGCAGCTTTTTGCGCCAGTATTCCCGTAAAATCCGGCAATAAGTACTACAATAGATTGTATTGGGTAGCACCCAATGAAGTGTTTTTCACCTATGACAAGAAACATCTCTTCAGCTATGCGGGTGAAGACAAACACTATTCACCTGGTACAGAAAAGCGCACCGTGCCACATGATGGGTGGAATTTCTTGCCACTTGTGTGCTATGATTTACGATTTCCCTATTGGTCTAGCAATGATGGCTCTATAGATATAATCTTTTATGTAGCCAACTGGCCAGAAGCGCGCATAGCACATTGGGATCTACTCTTGCCAGCCCGCGCCTTGGAAAACCAGTGCTATTGTTTTGGTATCAATCGCACCGGAAAAGATGATGAAGGCAATGTATATCCCGGCCATAGCATAGGCTATAAATATGACGGCACACCACTGGAAAATTTGAGCAAGAATGATGAAGTTCTGCTGTATGAAGTGGATAAAGAAAGCCTTTCAGGTTTCCGCAAGAAGTTTCCTTTTTTGAAGGATGTGGATCAAGAGGTTTGATGATGCTATAAATTGAGAATTAAGTACAA
>JAUNRT010000113.1 GCA_030535475.1 Weeksellaceae bacterium
CAAAATTTTTGAAATTGTTGAAAAAGAGGGAAAAGCAAATTGCGCAACGGTCTTGAAATGTATTATTCACAATTTTATTCTTTTCTATATGGATTCGCATTACTACAGTCAAAATTTACAGATAAAATACTTCAAACTAAATAGAAGCTCAATTAAGCCGGGTAGCAGAGAACTCTAATAAATACCTTTTGTCAACCTCAACTTGCGAATCCTAGTTAACTGTACCATGAGTTTAAGCTGCCATCATCAATGCCGTATGAAAATTATATCTTTGCACAAAATAGCATCATGAAAACTTTTTTCACAATTATATTGATGGTTATAGCCGTCAACATGTACAGCCAGGTGGGTGTATCTTCAGGATTCACAGAAGGTAAGTGGCGCACAGGTGGTGGAGTCAACCTTGGATTTGCCGGCAACAATGGCTGGTTTTTTAGCATCAACCCATTTGTGGGTTACATGGTGCATCCCAGAGTAGAATTGGGTGTCACGGCGGGCTACATGTTTTCAAACAGTAATTGGATGAGAACAAACATGTTTTCTGTTGGGCCATATACCAACCTATTTGTTACACGCAACATTTTTGCACGCGGACACTACGAGCATCTTTCAGGCAGCATTACGTACAAGCAGACAGATACCCAAGCAAGAGATTTCAGCGAAAACGCACTTTGGTTAGGCGCAGGCTATCAATCCACGGGTCGCGTACGCATGCAGATAGGTATGCAGTACAACGTGTTGCATGACGGCCAGAACAGTATATTCGGTTCGCCTTGGCGCCAGTTTGGTGGCGTAGCCCTTTCTTTATAATCTCAAAACCTTACCTGCACACATGAGCATGACCATCATTTGGGTAGCACTCATCGCATTGATAGTGCTGCTATTATACTTTGACCTCGTAGTTTTACATAAAAAAGGGGAAGTCACCCACAAGCGCACCGCCTATGAAACCATCTTTTGGGTTTCCGTTGCCCTAGCCTTCACCGGTGTCATCTATTTGCTCTATGACAACAACCTTGTCAATAATCCCACGCAGCTCACCGCAAAAGGAGCTGCACTCAAGTATCTCACAGGATACCTAGTAGAGCTTTCCTTGAGTGTGGACAACCTTTTTGTCATAGCCATGATTTTCAAATCCCAGAAAATCCCGCTCAAGTATCAGCACAAGACACTATTCTACGGCATCCTCGGTGCCATATTTTTTCGAGGCCTTATGATAGCTATTGGTGTTGTCCTCATCAACAAACTCGATTGGATGCCCTATGTATTTGGTGTCTTCCTCATATTCACAGGATTGAAGATGTTGTATGATGAGCTCAAGCACAAAAAAATCGCAGAAGATCCAGAAATCAAAGAATCCTTTGCCAATCGCACCATGAGAAAGTATGTTTCCTTCACCAAAACATTGCATGGAGACAAGTTTTTCATACGAGAGCATGGCAAGCTACTCGCCACACCGCTTTTTGCAGCCTTGGTGCTCATAGAGCTCACGGACCTTTTGTTTGCGGTGGACAGCATCCCAGCCATCTTGGGTATCACCAAAGACGCCTTTCTAGTGTTCAACGCCACCATCTTTGCCACATTAGGCCTACGTGCCATGTACTTCTTCTTGGCCAACATGCTAGAGAAGTTCCATTACCTCAAGTACAGCGTATTTGTCATATTACTATATATAGGTATGAAACTCATTCTCATGCATCACATTGAAATACCAGAGTGGTTCTCATTGAGCGTCATCTTTGTTTCATTGATGGCAGGCCTACTCGTTTCATGGTACAACATTCGCAAAGCAGAAAACATAACCCCTACCACATAACATCACCCCGCATCCCATGCACCACAACATCACATATATAGCACTCGTAGCCGTTGATGAAAACCTGGTTATTGGCCATGACAATCAGCTCATCTGGCATTTGCCCAACGACCTCAAAAGATTCAAAAAACTCACCACAGGCTACCCCATGGTTATGGGTAGAAAAACTTATGAATCCCTCGGGTCCAAACCCTTGCCGGGTAGAGATCACATAGTCATCTCATCACAAGTGCGTCCCAATGCAGAGAGAGTATTTTGGTTCCAGTCCGTAGAGAACGCATTGCAAAAAGCCGCCGAGCTCAGCAACACAGTCTATATCATAGGCGGTGGTGAAATCTTCCGCCAAACCATGCCACGCATCCATACACTAGAGCTCACACGCGTGCACCACAGCTTCACCGGAGACGTGCACTTCCCGGACATTGATTTCAGTGAGTGGGAGCGAGTATGGTCAGAACATCACCCTGCAGATGACAAGCATCCCTATCCCTTCACCTTCGAGACCTACAAGCGTATTCCCAAACCAAAATCCACCCACCCAAACACAAATTAATTTTCCACATCCCATTTCAAGGCACGATTTCTGCTTCAAAACTTAGCATACAATCAAAAAATCAAATCCTTTAGATGAAAATCAGTATCCTTTCCACCAGTGTTCGCCAGAAGAGAAACAGCCACCGCGTAGCACAATTCCTACACAAATACCTGTCAGACAACACAGAGCATGACGTCAACATCATAGACTTCAAAGAGTTGGATTTGCCAATGTATGAGGAGCGCTTGCGCCTGCTAGACTCTCCGGACGCCACCACCAAACAGTTTGCAGAAGACATCAAATCCTCAGACGGCATAGTCATGGTAGTCCCGGAATACAACGGCGGCTATCCCGCCTCACTCAAAAACGCCATAGACCTGCTATACGCAGAGTGGCAAAACAAGCCCATAGCGCTAGCTACCGTTTCCATCAGTGCCACAGCCGGCTCGCAAGTCATGCAGCAGCTACAGTTCATCCTGTGGAAAATCGGCGCCTGGGTAGTCCCTGTCAAATTCCAGGTAGGCAACGTAGAGAGCACCTATGAAGAAGATGGCACCCCAACCAACAAAGAAAACTCAGAAAAATTTGCCAAAGACCTGCGAGACAAGCTCGAGTGGGCTATGCAAGCCAAGAAAAAAATGTCTCAAGACTAATCATTGTCCAGCAATATATCACAAACACAAACCGGAGCGCAAGTTTCGGTTTTTTTTTTTGACTTTTTTATTTGGGCGGCACCTACTATTTAATTGAAAATGGAAAATTGAAAATTGAAAATTCCAGCAGTGTCATTCCATGAAATAACTCGGGCATAAAAAAGTAGCAACATTAGATTTTTTATTTTTTTATTTGGGCGGCACGCTTTTCTGGGCAATTCGCAAATTTTCTCTGACTACGTAATTGTGTAGAAAAACTTCAGTATTTACGACGAACAATCATAAAAAAGCCCAGAAAAGCGTCGGTGTACGGCTATTACTCCGCAGCAGCCAAGTGGTCTTCAGTCCTCGCAGACGGGTTTTCTTTATTCTCTCAACCCCGCTGCTCGGCTTCAGACATCACTTGTCTGCTTTGCGGGGTAGCCGCCTTCCACCTGCCGCATTCACATAGTGTTCAACTACACTACACATACATTTTCCCAGGAAAGTGCTAGAAACAATACAGCATTCATGACAACACATTCAGCCCTGCCAAAAATCGCCTAAAAGCTTTTACAAAACCAACCGCGTTCTTCATCAACATCTCTTTGAATGTTTTAGACAACTGGGCATATATAAACAAAAATATTAGCACCAAGCCCAAAGTCCAACTATGTAAACCTGCATTTCCCTCGTGAAATTACTTTCCAAACTCTTACAACACAACAAAAGTTTTAGCAAACTTCTTATGACATGAAATATACCCATTTATTTCAAAGAAAAACCAACCTTTCTAATCTGTTTTGACAATAATAAGTAGATGCATAAGACAATAATCCCACACAAATTAACCTGCAACAAATCGCAAAAATTTGTAAATTTGCAAGTTCAAATTGGAGCAGATTGAATAAGGAAGCTGATTTTTTACCATATCCCATGCGGTTTACACCCGTGCTACAACCCAAAGTTTGGGGTGGTAAAAAGCTACAAACCCTCAACAAATCTATAGGAGATACTATCACCGGAGAGAGTTGGGAGGTGTCTGCAATGCCCGGATTTGAATCTACTATAGATCAAGGTGTATATCAAGGCTATAAGCTCAATGAGCTTTGGCAACAATTTGGGAAACAAATTGGCGGAAATCTGTACAAAAATTCAGACTTTCCTTTGCTCATCAAATTTCTGGACGCTGCCGAAAACCTCTCTGTACAAGTGCACCCCAATGATCAGCAAGCAGAGCAAATCAGCGTAGCTCAAGGCAAAACTGAAATGTGGTATGTGCTTCAAGCAGATTCTCAAGCTCGAATTTACCTCGGATTTCAAAAGGAAATTTCAAAGGAAAAGTTGCAAGAAATTTTGCAGCAAGGCAATGTAGTAGAGCATCTTAGACAATACAAACCTGTAGCAGGCGATTGCTTTTTTGTGCCTGCCGGCACCGTGCACGCTATTGGTGGAGGGGTTTTGTTGGCGGAAATTCAGCAAAACTCAGATACTACATACAGGCTGTATGATTGGGACAGAAATGGCACGGCTCAAAACCCGCGCGAGCTGCACATAGAGCAGGGATTGCAAGTCTTCAATCCCAAATCGGAAAACGCTGCCAAATGCAGCTATGACACTACACCCAATCAGCTAAATCCTATGGTGCGCAGCGCCTATTTCGCTACAAATTATTTGAAGGTGCAAGGTGAGTTTCAGCATCAAATGTCTCAAACTTTTTGCATTTTGATGTGCACCAAATCATCCGGAATCATGCACTATGGCAGTGAGTCGCTTGAGTTTTATGCAGGTGATACCTTCTTATTGCCGGCAGAACTCAAAGAATTTTCAATAAGAGCCACAGATGCAGAGTTGCTGCATATTTCACCAGTAGGCTAAGCCCAAGTAAAATTTAACCGGGCTTATTTCATAATTCGGCTGAAAACTTATTATTTAGAAAAATAGGATCATTTTCTTAGCAGTTGTAATAGGGGAACTATTTACATTTTGTTTATAGGTAAAATTTTGCATGGAATTTGGTAATTTTCCATGCTTTAACTCGTTAGATAATTTCTGATAAAAATGCAAAGTATGATCAAACAACGCGTACTGTTTCTATATTTCATGCTGTTTACAGCTTTTCTTTTTGCCCAACCCGTAGATCAGGCACCTACCGAAAAGGATTTGAGAAATCAGGTCTTAGAAGAAATTCAATCTGGATTGGAAGCCAAAACACGCACTTTGGAGACTACGGTCACCCAGATTGACAATAGGCTCAATGATCTGGATCGTGCCATTTCTAGTTCAAGAAGTGCTGTGGATAAGGTGGATAAATTGCTGGAACGTGTGCAAGAGCTAGAACGCCGCCAAGCCGCAATAGAAGAAAATGAATTGTATGTGTTTCAGGCTAATTATCAGTCAGCAATCATCAATTTAATTTCAATGGACAGAGAAATCAAACCTTTGAAATTATTTGATACTACCAAGAGCTTTTTTCAAGACCTCACAGACACTGGCAATCCTATGAATTATGCCGGATATAGACAGTGGTTTAGAGAGTTTCAAGGCTATGTAGAGAGCCAGAAAAGCAGTGATGCTGGGCTGAATGTGTTGAGCAATCTGCTCACACTCAGTGGAGATCTCTCTAAAGGTACACCCTTTAGCGGACCGATAGTACAACCGCTTTTCACAGGCATGGCCAGCTTTGTAAACAGTCTGGGTAGAAATAGGAGAGAACTGCGAGAGCAAAGCGAACGCATGTTTGAACTCACGGCAAAACTTTCGCAATTTACCCACGATAAAAACTTGATAGAAAGCGAATGGACCAACATTACCGAAGAGTTGGATGAAATGCAAAAACAATATAACAAGGTGCTTCTACACAATCTGCAACTCATTGGTGTAAGCCCAAATGAGTTTTATGAGCGATTTACGAAAGAGAATGATGCCAATCGCCGCCTAAACTATATGCTGGAAATCAAGCAAAAAACTGCAGATTATGTGCAACGCACCAAAAATAGTGGTGCAAAAGATTGGAAAGAAAATGTGTACTATGAAATGATGGAAGTGCAGTCTTTGAAAACACGCTTTGGACAGATCACATTTGATATTAGCAACAACATAAGCAGCTATGCACAGCTCATTGCCAAATACAAAAAAGATCAACAATTGGGTCAGCGAATTGGCGGTTTGGAAATCAAACTCAACAATTTGCGTGAGACTTTTGATGCAGTATTTGATCCGTTGGACTATTTGAATTCTACCACACGCATGTACAAGATTCATTAAGTCTTTCTCATAAAAAAGATATTCATTGTGAGCTTTTTCGTGCGGTGAATTGGGTTTCGACAAGAGAAATATAGTATTCCTTACTAAAAATTCAACGAAGCAAAGGTTTTCACAAGTTTGCTATTGCGTGAATGAGAGAAGAGCAACAAAGTGCTTAGAGATTGGTATGCATATCTTGAAGGCATTGTAAGTCACTATCATAGGAAAAAGCCTTGTGAAGCTTGGTGATGCACATTGTATTTTCGCAGCAGGTGGATGGTGTAATGTCAAATAATATGTAAAAAGCTACGAAAAGACTTACAGCACAGTTAAATAG
>JAUNRT010000026.1 GCA_030535475.1 Weeksellaceae bacterium
TTCAGCAAAAGGGAAGAGTCTTTCTCTTCCTTTTTCTGAAAAAATATTTTCATCTACATCTTACCAAAAATTGCATTTATTTGTTGAATTTAGAAAAGAATTAATCAAATGAAATTGAATTTACTTCAAAAAAATCATCAAAGAACATTTTTACTGGCTTTTGCTTTTTTTATGTTCTGTGGCTTTAGTTTACTTTCCGCACAGAAAATATATTCTGTCAACTATGCGAGTCAGGCAGATATTAAAGTATTTGTGGTGGATTATGAAAGCCAGGCTGATCTCAAAGTTTTTCAAGTCAATTATGCCTCACAGGCTAACGGAAATTCAGGAAAATGGTTTTTTGTGGAATATGCTTCTCAGGCGGACAAGAAAATATTTTTTGTGGATTATGCAAGTCAGGCGGATCTCAAGATTTTCTTTGTGGAATATGAAAGTCAAGCCGGTTGGAAGAACAAAAGCAAACAGCATCTTATTTATACTACCCTTGAGCCTCAAAAAATGCAATGGCTTGTAGCGCAACGGAATTAAATTTTATTATCTCAATTTCAGTTAGAATCAAGAAACCTTTAACTATACTGGCTGAAGGTTTTTTTGCTTGTGTTCAATCTTTTATTACTCCACATTCCCCAGCTGTTACGGGATTGCATCGCGTGGTTTCTTAAAATGTAATAATGCCTATAAAGATATTTGATAATAGTCCTTACTTTTTAGTCCAAAAATTGAGCGAGCTATTATGCTTGATCAACGTCGGTTCACTAATTCACATCTAAAATCACACCTAAAAAACGCCTCTCGATTCACTCGCGGCAGGTGGAAGGCGGCTTACCCCGCAAAGCAGACAAGTGCTGCCTGAAGCCGAGCAGCGGGGTTGAGAGAATAAAGAAAACCCGTCTGCGAGGGCTGAAGGCCACTGGGCTGCTGCGGAGTAATAGCCGTACACCGACGCTTTTCCGGGCTGTTTTTTATTGGGTCTTTGGAAATTGAAGCGATTTTCTATTCCATAATCTCTATCATAAGACTCTGTCTTGCATCGCCCGGAAAAGGGTGCCGCCCAAATCAAAATGTATTGTGGTTTCCAATATTAATATCAAAATATTCATGGAACGGTCAAATATTCATTTCTCCATTTGGATATGGTTGCCTGAAGTTTGAAGATGTAAATATTTGCCAATTGCATAGAGATTTTTTATATCTTCGGTACTATATTTTTTGCGATTAAATGTTGCAAGGGTGAGTGGGTAGTTTTCTGAAACATTTTGTGATTATGAAGTTTAGTGGAATAAGCAAAGAGCAGATAAAAAACGGGGAGGAAGTAAAGGTGATGGACCTAAGGCAAGGTATTTTTGAGTTCATTCAATCTTTCTACCCAGATTTGAGTAGGGTGGACTACATTACTTTTTCAGAGCTCAACCAATACAGGCGGTTGTATCTCACTTCTCTGATTGCGCAGGAAAAGGGTGAGCTGGAGCGCATTGATATGGATGTGATGGACGCTATCAATAGCAATTCTATTCTGTCTGAGAATATACAAGATGAGATTGACACCAAGTTGACGGTGGGTGAGAGAATTGCTGATAGGGTAGCCGCTTTTGGGGGCAGCTGGACGTTTATCATTGCTTTTTTCTCCTTTATTATGATTTGGATGGCGATAAATCTTTGGTTTTTAGTCAACAAACCCTTTGACCCTTATCCTTTTATTTTGCTGAATTTGCTGCTGTCTTGCTTGGCTGCAATTCAAGCGCCTATCATCATGATGAGCCAGAATAGGCAAGACCAAAAAGATAGACAGAGAGGCGAACATGATTATAAGATTAATTTGAAGGCAGAGCTGGAAATTAAATTGTTGAGTGAAAAGATGGATCATTTGCTTGTGCACCAGAATAATAAGCTACTGGAGATACAGGAGGTGCAAATAGACTATTTAGAAGATTTGATAAACGAGATCAAGAAGAAATGAAGTTGGAAAGGCGCACGCAGAAGGTGGCACCTATGCCCAATTTCATTTGGAGAATGGCCAGATATGGGCTTTTTGCAATGGGGTTGATTGGTGTATCTGTTTTGATAGGCACCTTGGGCTACAGATATTTTGACCAATTGTCTTGGATAGATAGTTTTCATATGGCTTGCATGATCTTGACTGGGATGGGTCCTGTGGCAGAAATGAATTCTAATGCAGCAAAGCTTTTCTCATCTTTTTATGCGCTGTACAGCGGTGTGGCATTTTTGAGCATTACTGCGGTCTTTTTTGCTCCCGTGATTCACAGGCTTTTGCATATTTTGCGTGTAGAGGATGAGCAAGCAGAGCGATAGTGTCACATCTGAACACTATATGGTTATTTTTTAAGGCTAATCCCAGATTCGTGGCGAACCAATTTTGTTCAGTAACAAAAAGTTGTCTCCAGAGCCTATTTAGAAAAATTGGCTTGAGAAATTTTTTTCATCAGCGTGGTGCATTGCAAAACAGACTGTGGCTAAGTTGCACTGGCTAAGCATTAATTGCAATGCACGAATAATCGCCCTCAATTTTAGAATTGAAAGACGTATTTTATAGATGGGTGTGAATGTAGAGCTCGGTTTGAGATACTATTCTTCCTCATCGTTGCTCAAGAAGACATCTAAAAATCCTTCTGGCAATTCTACGTGAAATTCTTTGGTGTCCCGATCTATTTTGCTGATCCAAGGATCTATAGCGGGAATGAGTATTTGTGCGCCACTCGCATGTTGCACTTCCAGCAAGATTTGTGTGCCGGTATCGCGCACATCATCTATGCTGCCAAGCAAGGTGCAATGCTGGTCAAAGACCTGAAAGCCCTTTACCTCATGATTGTAAAAATTGGTGCCTGTGAGTGCAGGCAGCGAATCGAGCGGAAGGAAAACTTCACGCCCGATAAGTTGCTGCGGGTTATCAAAGTCCTCAATTATGATACGTAAGTGATGATTGCGGTGTACTTGCGCTTTTTTCAGAAAAAAAGGAACCATGAGTCCGTTCCTTTCTATGAGTATTGCAGGCAAGTTCTGATAATGCTGCGGGTCATCCGTGTCCATATGCACATTCAGCTCTCCCTGATAGCCATGTAGCTTGGTAATAGTACCCAGGTAGTAGCAGTCTTTTTTTTGCATATTTACAGGATTGATTAGGTGCTATAAGGTGATTATGCCTCTGTTTGCTCCTCAGCAGTGTCTGTAGCTTCGCCCTCTGCTGCAGTGTCTTCTGTTGCAGCCTCAGCACTAGCCTCAGCACCTTCTGCATCTACATTTTCTGTAGCTTCATCTGCAGTTTCTGCTTCAGCTTCTACAGCTATGCGAGC
This sequence comes from Weeksellaceae bacterium, assembly GCA_030535475.1. Taxonomy (GTDB): domain Bacteria; phylum Bacteroidota; class Bacteroidia; order Flavobacteriales; family Weeksellaceae; genus JAUNRT01. The sequence goes on from JAUNRT010000026.1 coordinate 3,309, forward strand.
CTCGCTTATTTTTCTCTCAGCGGCCAAAGATGCCTCTTTTTTCTCTTCAGCAGTTTTCTGCATGTTCTCTTTTTTGGTAAGAACAGATTTCTCTTTCTCTTCCATCCAAGCAGTGAAACGCTTTTCCATTTCAGCTTCGTCAAAAGCACCTTTGGCTACACCGCCAAGCAAGTGTCTTTTGAGTAAAACTCCTTTGTAAGAGAGTATAGCTCTAGCAGTGTTGGTAGGTTGTGCACCTTTGTTTAGCCACTCTACTGCACCATCTACATCTAGCTCTATAGTTGCAGGGTTGGTAACAGGGTTGTAAGTGCCCAATTTGTGGATAAATCTACCATCGCGCTTTGCACGTGAGTCTGCTACCACTATGTGGTAAAAAGGTTTACCTTTGCGTCCGTGTCTTTGAAGTCTGATTTTTACTGACATAACTTTTTAATTTACAGGAACTCTGTCCTCGATTAAACAATATTTTGATTTAAGCCTGCAAATTTAATGCTTTCTAATGAATGTACAAGACTTTTTTCTGGAAGTTGAACAAATAGTGGCAAATTATTTAGCCCATGACACCACAGGCCACGATTTGCAACACATACGCAGAGTGGTAGCGCTCAGCAAAATCATCGCCCAAAAAGAGCAGGCAGATGTTGAGTATTGCACACTCATAGCTTGGTTGCATGATATTGGTGATTATAAACTCAATCACGGCCAAGACAAATCTGCAGAACATATAGCGCATGTGCTCCAACAATATCCTACTTTAACATACTCACTAGAGCAAATCATAGAAGATGTGCAGAAAATTGGATTCAAAGGGGGGTTCAATACAGAAGAAGTTTCGCTGGAGGTGAAAATTGTGCGTGATGCAGATCGCCTGGATGCCATAGGTGCCATTGGTGTTGCACGGGCATTTGCCTATGGTGGCAGCAAAAATAGAGCTATGTACACCCCCAATGAAAATGCAGACGCACCTAAATCTGCAGAAGAGTACATGCAAAGAAACACCTCTACTATTCAGCATTTTTATGACAAACTGCTGCATTTAAGGGATGGACTTTACACGCAAACAGCACGCGAAATTGCCACAGAAAGACACCGGTTTCTTGAAGATTTTCTGGAGCAGTTCTACAAAGAATGGAATTACAGTGAGCTATAATCCTCTCGTAAAATCGTTTTTCGAAAAAAAGTAATTATCGATAAGTTGCTGTAAAATAGATAACTGCACTCATTTTTCCGAAGGTTTTTGGCGAAGTTTCCTAAAAATTCACCATCTAATTCCAACCATTTACGGCGTGTTGGCGTTTAGGTAAGTAGAAGAACACAAGTGGCAAAAATTATAGACATACAGAGTCATGTGCCGGAATGGGTAGAGCAGGCCATGAAGCAAGACAGAAAAGCCCAGGAACAGCTTTTCAATCACTTTGCTCCAAAAATGCTCTCTGTCTGCCGTCTGTATATTCATGATTTGCATTTTGCGGAAGACGTGATGATCAAAGCTTTTTTCAAAGCCTTTACCTCACTGCATCTATACCGCGAAGAAGGAAATTTCACAGCCTGGCTCAAAACCATCATGCACCGTGAGTGCATCTCTTTTCTGCGTAGTAAAACACATAGCTTGCAGTATGTGCAGTGGCAAGAGAGCGAAGCGCAAGAAGAATATAGTATAGATGATGCAGAAGAGTGGGATGCTGCAATTCTGCAAAAAGCCATAGACAGCTTGCCGGATGGCTGCAAAACAGTATTCAATCTATACATCTTTCAGCAACTCAAGCATAAAGAAATTGCTACCGAATTGGGCATTACTCAAGGCACTTCCAAATCACAACTGGCATACGCCAAAAAAATCATCAAAGAAAAACTCCAAAACCTAGACCTATATGCGTATCGAAGATAAAATACGTCACAGCCTGGAGAGCCGTGAACAGAAACCCTCACCACAAGCTTGGAATAGATTGCAAAACATGCTGGACCAAGACCAACAAAGACATGTTGAAACTCAACCCAAGAAAACCAAAAATTTCTCTTATGCTATCGCTGCTTCTCTATTTGCTCTATGCGCTCTTGTGCTAGCCTTCACATGGCTATACCATACGCAAAGCAATCAATCCGTAACTATCACCTCACAAACGCCAGAGCCGTCCCAAGTGCATGATGCTCAATCACATACATCTGTGGTGCAGTCATCCACGCAGGATATCACAGAGCCTGAAATAGAGAAAGGAAATGCACAGAATAGTACTCTTGCTACCGCGCCAATTAGCCGTGAAGTTAGCCAATCGCCAATTGAAACCGCAAAGGCAGTGGCTCAGAATATCCTACAACCCGTGAAAGAATCCACTGATGCTCCCGGTCAAAATTCCCTAGCATCTTTAAATGAAACTCCACAACAGATAGAAAATACTGATGACACCCACTCAAGTGCACAATCAGTCAAGAACCTTACTGCAGAGAAGATGCTCCATGCTGCACTCCTTGAGCAGCAGGCACACACAACAACCAAAAGAGACAGTGTCAGAAACTCTATAAACCCTAGAAAACTGCTCACACAATCCCAGAAAGAAGTAGAGCAAGAAAGACGCAGACCAGAACTTTTCCGCATGGCAAAAGATGAATTTCAACGCCTGCAGACGGCTGTTTTGGAAAGAAATTACCAGTAAAAAACAATCAAAAAATACACAACAATGCAAAAATTTATCACCTTGCTGCTACTCATCATGGCAGGAGTCACCAGCTACGCACAGACCATTGAAGAGCGCATAAAAGAAATTTCAGATCACATCACCCTCATCACCTTGCAAGAGAAAGAGTTGCTCAAAGATCAGTTCAATGACATAGATGAGCAATTGATAAATGGGCAGATAGATGCTCAAGAGGCTGAACGCCGAAAAGAAGAAGCTGCACGCGTATCAGCTCAGGTCATAGACCGCCAAACTCAAGCGCTGATTGGGGAATTGCAATACGTTATCTTAGAGCATACCAATGAGCAAATCCTTGAAAGTAATGCCATCGCAGACACCATTGAAATCCACGGCAAAAAGCTCACCCTAGTGATGAGCAAAGATGAAAGAAAAGAACTAAAAAGTGAAAAACGCACCACCTCACAGCTCGTTTTGGCCTATGGGCTCAACAACCATATCGTTGACGGCCAATACCAAAGCTCAGATCTACATGCCTGGCGCTCAAGATTCACGGAAATAGGTATCACGCTCAAAACCCGTTTGTCGCCCAACAGCAGTTTGCTCAACTTCAAATATGGCTTTTCATTGGTTTACAACAATGCGCGCCCTACAGACAACCGTATTTTTGTGTCAGATGGCAACCTTACAACTTTGCAGCAGAGCAGCCAAGACCTTACGCGCCCGGCAAGATTTAGAAATTTTTACATCAACATGCCGCTACACCTAGAATTTGATTTTTCCCGGCCAACCTACAATTCAGAGGGCGAGAAAATCATACGCAGCCAGCGTTCATGGCGCGTAGGTGTGGGTGGATATGCCGGTGTTTTGGTCAACTCTGCCCAATTTCTACACTACAATGAAGACGGCAACAGAGTACGCCTTGCAGAGCGTGGAGACTTCAATGTGCGCCCGTTCAACTATGGCGTTTCCATGTACATAGCGCGCCGCGACCTGGGCTTGTACTTCAAGCAAGACTTGCAAAGCCTGTTTGAAAACCAATCCAGCCCTACCAATTTTTCCATAGGATTGCGCGCCGATTTGCACTGATATTTGCAGAAAACGTCCTCATATTTCCTTTTTTTTGCAGTGAAGCCGTCTCGTAAGAGATGGCTTTTTTATGTTTGTTATTGCGTTGAAATACAACAGTTTAACTGCATAATCTTTTAAAATGAGCACAAAAAAAGACTGTCTTTCAACAGTCTTGTACCCGGGGTGGGAATCGAACCCACACGATTTTGCAATCACTGGATTTTGAATCCAGCGCGTCTACCAATTCCGCCACCCGGGCGTTTAAAAGAGTGGGCAAATTTACTACAAATTTTCTAAATACAAAACATTTCGCTCTGCATTATTTTTTTATTTATTTGGGCGGCACCCTTTTTTTGGCAAATCCGTCCTAGAATATTATTAAAGTAAATTCAGAGAAAAAACCGCCAATAGTCAAATCTCTCGACCCATAAAATGCAAAAAAAAAGGGTCGGTGTACGGCTATTACTCCGCGGGTGTTTGGCTGCAAAATTGTGGCAAAAAAGTTATTCTGCATCCGCGCCATACCTTTTTTGCTCACATTTTGCAAAAGCCAAACACCCTTGCGGGGTAGCCGCCTACCACCTGCCGCGGCTTCCTAGCACCTGTATGAAGTGAAAATCGTAGTTTTTTGCCCTGCTCAGCCGTCTTTTCTTGTAAATTTCACTTTGCTAAGTTGTTTTTGCTATATATCAGTGGTGATAGAACAGTTTCATATTTATCCAAAAGATGGTAAATCCCTGAAATTTTGGAAATCATACATTGATAATAATTTGCCCAAATAGGAGAAATCAGCCCGTCCGCCGAAGGCGGACGGGGCAGGGATTGCAGCGGTAGTGCGCCGAACATTTTTGCTCTGCAAAACAGGAGTGATGCGGGTTGAAGCCGTTGCTCCGGCTGAAAACCACAGACCGACATGTTTTGCAGCAAAAATGCGGCGCAGTACAAGCGTAAAGCCCGGTCCCGTACTTACGGGAGCCCCCCAAAAAAAATAAAAACAATGAAAATTATGGTGCAGGCAATCTTCGATCATTGCCAATAATGACCCTGTTATGCGCTCTCTTCCTTGAATTGAGCCATGTACAAGCGGTAATAGTAGCCGCGCTTGTCTAGCAAACTCTGATGATCACCGGATTCTATCACTTGCCCTTGCTGCATCACTAGGATTTTGTCCGCACTTCGTATCGTAGCTAAACGGTGCGCTATGATGATGGAGGTGCGGTTTTCTGTGATCTTTTCTGTAGCTTTTTGTATGAGACGCTCAGAATTGATGTCTATTGATGAGGTTGCCTCATCCAGCACCAAAACTTCCGGCTGAAACACGTATGCTCGTAAAAAGGAGATGAGCTGACGCTGACCTACTGATAGGGTGCCACCACGCTCTGAAACTACAAAGTCATAGCCATTGGGCAAGGCAGAAATGAAGTCATGAATTTCTATTTCTTTAGCGGCTTGAATGACGTCTTCACGGGTAAGATTTTTGTCGCCCAGTGTTATGTTATTGAGAATGGTATCATTGAATAGGAATACGTCTTGCAGCACCACGGCTATGTGGCTGCGCAGGTTGTTCAGCTGGAAATCACTGATGTTGGTGCCATCGATGCAAATTTTCCCGGAATCTATGTCATAGAAGCGATTGAGCAGGTTGATTATGGTAGATTTTCCTGCACCTGTGGCGCCTACTATGGCTATGGTTTGACCGGCTTGGGCTTCAAATGAAACGCCGCGCAATACGGGCTCTCCTTCTACATAAGAGAAATGTACGTCTTCAAATGTGATATCACCACGCAGGTGCTCTTTGGCTATGACGCCGGTATCTGGCAAGGTCTCGTTGAGGTCCATCATCTTAAACACGCGCTCCGAGCTCACAAGCCCGCGCTGCAAGTTGTTGAATCTCTCTGCCATCTGGCGTATAGGGCGCACCAGCATAGGTATGAACATGATGAAGGCTATGAGCTCACCTGCAGTCACATCCCCATAGTGGAAGGCGCTCAAACCACCCAGCATTATTACCAAACCTAGCGCTACAGCCGCTACAAGCTCCACTACAGGGAAGAGTAGGCTGAAGTAGAATACAGTAGCCAAGTAGGCCTTCTTCAACGCGGAGTTGATGCTTTGAAATTTCTGGAATTCGCTCTCTTGTCTGTTAAATACCTGAATGAGCTTCATGCCCGAAAGTCGTTCTTGCACAAAACTGTTGAATATAGCTGTCTGGGTGCGCTCTTCTGAAAAGGTGCGCTTGATAGATTTCTGAAATAGACTGGTGATGATAGTCATGAGCGGTAGTATGAATACTACTACCAGTGCCAGTTTCCAGTTGGTGTAGAACATGGTGATGGCTATGAACAGTATGCGCAGCAAATCGCCAAGAATCACCAAAACACCATCGGTGAATACTTGTGACACCGTTTCTATGTCAGACACTGAGCGAGTGACCAGCGTACCGTTGGGTGTGCGGTCAAAGAATGACAGCTTGTAGTGTATGATTTTGTTGAAAAGGTTGACCCGTAGTTTTTTTATTACGTCTTGGGCTACAATGTTTGAAAGTAGTATGAAATAGTACTGCAATACTACTTCTACCAAGAGTAAGATGCCGAGTATGAAGGCAAGACGTATGAGTAGGTCATGGCGTCGCGGGATTATGTATTCATCTACAGCATTACCTACCAGCAACGGCCTGATAGAGGAAAAGGCGGAGAGTAGTACCGCAATAAACATCAACAAATAGAAGAGGCGCTTGTTTTCCAGTCCAAGTTTTAGCAGGCGTTTGATCTCTTGTATGTTGTAACGTTCTCTTGAACTCATAGGCGTATGTGCTCCGGGTATCTGACAGCTGTGAGGTAAAGACCATGTGCAGGTGCAGAAGCGGACGCAAAATTACGACCTTTTTTTCGGATGATTTCTTCAAATTCTTTTTCTGAGAGTTTTCCGCTGCCTACATCTACCAATGTGCCTGTGATGGCACGCACCATATTGCGCAAAAAGCGATCTGCCGTGATGCTGAAATAAATTTGTGCGCCTCGTGGCTCAAAGTATGCTTGCTGTACGTGGCATATATTGGTCTTATTGTCTGCATGCAATCTGGCAAAGCTGGTGAAATCTTCATGGTGTAATAATAGCGCCGCTGCGGCATTCATGCGCTCTACATTCAAAGATAGATGACTGATTTCCCAAGCATATTCTGTGAGAAATGGATTTTTGCGCGTGGTAATGATGTACTCATAGCTGCGTGATGTGGCGTCAAACCTGGCGTGTGCTTGTTCTGTGACCGGGAAAATATCTTGTACCGAAATGTCTTTCGGCAAAAAGGAATTGAGCCTATGAATGAGTTGGGATGAGGATTGTGAGATATTTTCGCAATCAAAATGGGCGGTCATGCTTCGTGCATGCACGCCTGCATCGGTGCGTCCAGCGCCTGTGACCTCTGTTTTTTTACCCAGAAGTATGGAGAGTTTTTCTTCAAGTACTTGCTGCACAGTGATGGCATTGGGTTGCACTTGCCACCCGTGGTAGTTTTTACCATTGTATGCAAAAATTATGAAGTACCGCAATATTGTATCTTTACGGCAAAAGTACAAAAGCATGACCAAAATATTGCTTCTGAGTGATACCCATGGTTATATGGACGATGCAATACTCAAGCACGCTGCTGAGGCAGATGAGGTGTGGCATGCGGGAGATTTTGGCAGCATGGAGGTTGTAGAAAAACTCCAAAACACCAATCTACTACGCGGTGTTTTTGGCAATATTGATGGTCAAGAAATACGCACTGAATTTCCGGAGGAGTTGTTTTTTGAAGTGGAAGGTGTGAGGGTGTACATGAAGCATATAGCAGGATATCCCGGGAAATATTCTGCCAAAGTGAAATTGGCTATAGAGAACTATAAACCAAAGCTTGTGGTATGCGGTCACTCTCATATTCTCAAAATCATGCATCATGCGCCTACGCAACATTTGCATATAAATCCCGGTGCTGTAGGCAAGTCTGGTTTTCACAAGGTGAGAACAATGGTCAAGTTTAATTTGCACAAGGGTACGATTTGTGATGCTGCAGTGATAGAATTTAATAAATAAATGTCTCAGCAATCTAATAATCTTAATGTTTGGTGGCAACGCCTGCAACAACCTTGGCTCAAGAATTTTCCGGGAGATGAGTCTGGTAGCACTATGCCTAGACAAACACCAGGTAAACTATACAGTATCACACCTACGCAAGAATTTGATTCTGCACATCTCATTCATTACAATAAACCATTGGCAGCAGAGCTTGGATTGCCACAAAGCTTAGGAGAGGAGTTTGTTTCAATACTCAACGCACAGCTACCTTCAGATGTGCAGACCTATGCCACGGCATACTCCGGCCATCAATTTGGACAGTGGGCTGGTCAATTGGGTGATGGTCGCGCCATACTTTTAGGCGAAATCACTACCAATGACGGGCATGCCTATGAGTGGCAATGGAAGGGAGCCGGAGCTACGGCATATGCGCGCCGCGCAGATGGAAGAGCAGTATTGCGATCTACTATTCGTGAGTATTTGATGAGTGAAGCCATGCATCATTTGGGTGTGCCTACCTCGCGTGCGCTCTCCATTTCATTGACGGGTGAAAATGTGGTGAGAGATGTGATGTATGATGGCAATGCCGCCTATGAAAAAGGCGCTATGATGATACGCTTAGCAGAAAGTTTTCTACGTTTTGGTCATTTTGAGTTTTTAGCGGCTCAAAGAGATGAAAAATTATTGAAAGACCTACTTGATTTTGCAATTGAGCGCTATTTTCCCAACATAGATTTGCAATCAGAAAAGGCTTACGTGCAGTGGTTTGAGGAGGTTTGTAGTCGCACACTAGACTTGATGGTACATTGGCAGAGAGTAGGATTTGTGCATGGTGTTATGAACACAGACAATATGTCTGCCCTTGGTCTCACCATTGACTATGGTCCATATAGTATGTTAGATGATTATGATCTGGAGTTTACACCCAATACCACCGATCTTCCCGGAAAAAGATACAAATTTGGCGCTCAGCCCGCCGTAGCTTTATGGAATTTGAATAGGTTGGCAAACGCTATAGCCTTAATAGAAAAGGACACGCAAAGCTTGGAGAGTGCTTTGAACAACTACAATGACCGATTTTGGGAAAAATTTGATCGCACGATGTTGCATAAATTGGGTCTGAGCGGTGAGCTTCAAGAGCAAAAAGTTTGGAGCCGCAAATCTCAAAAATTATTGAGCACGCAGCGATTAGACTACAATTTGTTCTACACATGTTTAGGTAGTTGGAAAGATGGCATGTCGGTGAAAGAGCATTTTGAGACTTGCATGTATCATGAACCAACAGAAATGCAATTGCAAGAACTGAAAACTTTTATAGACGATTGGCAGAAACAAAGAGAAGATGATGTTTGGTCAGTTGAGCACTCCAGCAAAGCAATGGCTGCTAACAATCCTCAATTTGTGCTAAGAAATTACCAATTGCTTCTCTGCACACAACAGGCAGAAAAAGGCAATTTTGCCATGTTTCATGATTTGTATAAGGCATTGCAAACCCCATATCAATCCACAGAGTTAAGCAAGAAATACAATCAGAAAAGGCCGGATTGGGCCATAGATGTGGTAGGTGCGGGTCAATTGAGTTGTAGTTCTTAGCAGTTGCAAACAATTTTTGGAGATACAAATCCGTTAAAGTATTCCCCATTTTTGCCTAAATTCGCTGCTGTTTGCTTCTTTTGAAGAGGATAAATTCTTTTTAAGTTTTGAATTCAAAATAATGGTAAAAGAACTTTATTCAACATTTGCGAGATGTAAAACTCAAATCCATCACTTTAGCTTCATGAAATATTTGCTGCATTTCACCTTAGTTCTTTTTGTATCTGTTTTCACATTCGCACAGGAAACCAAGCAAGTTCTTTTTCTAGGCAATAGCTATACGCAAGCACATAATTTGCCGGTATTGGTTAGTGAAATGGCAGCTTCTACCGGTGATGAATTAATTTTTGATAGCCACACACCGGGAGGCTTTAGATTTATGAATCATGTGAGCAACGCCACATCTTTGTCCAAAATATCTGATAGAGATTGGGATTTTGTGGTGTTGCAAGAGCAAAGTCAATTGCCTTCATTTCCGTTGCCTCAAGTGCAGCAGAACGTTTTTCCTTATGCAGAGCAACTCACGGAACTTATCCGCGCCAACAATCCATGCACAATACCCGTATTTTTCAACACCTGGGGTAGGAAAAATGGTGATCAGCAAAACTGTCCCAATTTTCCGACGCTATGTACTTACGAAGGCATGGATGATTTGCTGCAAGAACGTTATCGAACTATGGCAGAAGACAATTTTGCACTCATAGCGCCGGTTGCTGCCGTTTGGCGACATATTCGCGCCAATCACCCGGATTTCGAACTATATACCTCTGATGGATCACATCCTTCATTGTTGGGTTCTATGGCAGCTGCCTATACCTTCTACACCATCATTTTTCAGAAAAATCCTCAGAATGTTTCGTATACGCAGTCTCTCACAGATCAGCAAGCTCAAATCTTGAAAAACACTGTGCACGATGTGGTTTTCCAACACTTGGAACAATGGTTTATAGGTGAACATGATAATTTTGCGCACTTCACCACCACATTCCATGAAACGAGTGGAATTCAATTCAACCCAAGCTTCCCATTTTCAAACAATTTTACATGGGATTTTGGTGATGGAAACAGCTCTCACCAATTGCAGCCCATCCATCAATTCTCAGCCGAAGGCACTTATCTGGTTACATTGACCGTTAACACTTGTGATGACACCTTTACCTATACAATTCCGGTGCAAGTAAGTAACTTAGCTACACAAGAATCGCCAATTTCTGCAATTAAAGTTTATCCCAATCCAGCCAAAGACATACTCTATATAGACCAAGTAAACGCCAACTATATCAGAATTGTAGATTCCGCAGGCAAAGTGGTGCATGCTGCCTTCAGTACGCAAAGCGGAAATACGCTTGTTCACTGCGCACATTTACCTGCAGGCCTATATCATTTGATAATGGTAGAAGGCGATAAGCGCCACAGAGTCAGCTTTCTCAAGAAATAAGTTTAAATTTTAGTAGAACTACAATTTACAAAATCCTATAAATATAAATGCTGAAAGCCTAAAAACTAGCATTTATCACAGCCATTTCTTGCGTCTGAACCACAAAAGCATCACCACAGCCACCGCTATCATCACCGCCCACACCATATGATATCCATAAGGATGATGGAGTTCTGGCATGTTGTCAAAATTCATCCCATACACCCCGGCAATGAACGTCAAAGGGATGAAAATAGTAGCAATGATGGTGAGCACTTTCATGATTTCGTTCATGCGATTAGATACTGTGTTCATATATACATCCATCAAGCCGGTGGCTATATCACGTTGTATTTCTATATTGTCCATCACTTGCACACAATGGTCATGTAAATCTCTTAAGAAAAAGCGTGTTCCTTCCTCAAAAATAGCAAGATCTGTATTGTTCATTCTGCCCGCCACTTCTCGCATAGGATACACTGCTCTGCGCAATTTCAATAGCTCTCTGCGCAATTGGTGTAGCATTGCCAAATCAAAACTATTGGGTTTATACATCACCAATTGCTCTATCTCCTCCAGCTGATCTCCCAGAGATTCCGCAATCACAAAGTACTGATCTACCACACTGTCTAGCAGTGCATATAGGCAATAGTCAATATTGCGGCCGCGAATGGCACCTTTGCCTTCGATCAGCCTGTTTCTCAGAGAGTCAAAAACATCTCCCGGTTTTTCTTGAAAAGTGACAATAGTATTTTTATGTAGAAAAATGCTCAATTGCTCTTCATCAATCTTGCGGTTAGGCATCAGCCGCAGCATACGCGCAACTATGTAGAAATGCTTGTCATGATCTTCAAGTTTTGCGCGCTGGTTCACACTCACAATATCTTCTATGGCCAGTTTGTGCCAAGAAAAATAGTTACCAATTTCTTCTATCACCTGCGTGTCATGCAACCCCGTGACATTGAGCCATGCCTTCTCTGCCTTGTGCTCATCCAAGATCTTTCTCGCTTCTTGCCAATTGGCCGGACTCAACGTTTCACAATGCTTTGGACTGTACAGAATTATATCAAATATCAGGTCATCAACCTTGCGGCTACCTGTAAACACCACACTACCGGGAGGCAAACCAGCCTTCAATCTCATCGTAGCTCTTTGATTTTCTGTAGATTCATTCATATTTGCCTCACTTAGTAGATGTATTCACTACTACAAATGTAGCATACCTGAGTAGAAAATTTAGCTTGTAGCCTCACAATTTCACCTGATTATTCCACAAGCTAAAACATTGATTGTTATCACCATTCACAACCTACATTGCAGCAAAATCATTTTTTGCAGAAAAATAAATCGCTCATCATGTTCAAATAGGAATACTTTTAGCAGAAATACCTGCAAGATGCAAATACAAATCTCATGAGCGCACAAGCACTCCAGGCTCAAAGAATAGAAGGCCCGCACTTCCGGCAGTTTTGGGAGCAAGGAACAGGCAAAGAAATACAAGCATGGACAGGAGCGGAGCTCAACTTTGACCTTTGGGATCAGCTTTCGCCCTACTACTTCCATACAGATCAGTTAGCAGACCGGGTGATGCAAGAAGTCTTTGAGCACAAAGGTTTTGAACAAGGCATGCAATATGTATTCAGTGCGCTGCGCAACGCCGCAGATCACACCGTGCATCCCGCAGTCAGAGACTTATTACAAGACATGATATCTACTGCCATGCAACAAAATTCAGCACAATTAGCTCCAGGCGGTCAATTGTGCCAGCGAGCAGGTCTCAGCTCTCTCATGGTTCTCAGAGACTACTCTCTCATGGGGGGCTATGATTTCGCGCATCTCAACAAAGCGCTTATCTACACCGGAGCATTGAGAAAAGGAGCCGTCAAACGCCTGCATTACACCCTCGAATTCTGGATCAAAGTCACAAGACACAACGCCTTGCAAATCCACATGCCCGGCTTTGAACAATGCCTGCGTACCAGGCTTGTTCATGCCTTTTCCAGACATCAAATACTCAAAAACAGCGCTTGGCAAACGTCTCAATGGGGCGCACCCATCAACTCATGGGACATGATGGCCACCTATCTTGGCTTCTCGCTCGTATTTCTGCATGGACTCAAAAAGCTCAACATCTCCACCACAGCACAAGAAGAGCAAAGCCTTTTCGCACTATGGCGTGAAATCGGGATCCTCATTGGCATACCACCGGAAATCATGCCTACAGACAAAGTCTCAGCCACTCAACACTTCTACACCTGGACCGCCACACAACCACCTGCAGATCAGGATTCCGTGATGCTAGCCCATGCCTTGCTAGATGAGAGCCTGCAATTTGAGGGTATCAAATACCAATTTCAGAGAAGAAGTTTGCGATTCATGCACATCTGCCTCAACCATCTTTTTCTAGACCAACAAGTGCTCAAACGCCTGCAAATCCCGCAAGTCTCCAATCCCAAACTATTTTACACAATCATTCGTCAGCGCAACATTCTACAGCAAAAATACCTTAGCCAGAAACAGCAAATCCGTAAAGGTGACAAAGCACAAGTCAAGATCCTCCAGGACTACCATCGTGTAAACAATCAATAACACTCCGCCAAACCAATTACTTTTGATACAAGATTTAATCTCATTTGGGCGGCACCCTTTACCGGGCAAGAAACGGCAGAGTGCTTAGCTTAAGGTTTTTGAAAAGATAGATGGCAATATTTCAGGCCAACATCCAAAAAATTGCCCGGAAAAGGGTCGGTGTACGGCTCCAAGTACGCAGTCTTTTGGCTACAAAAAATGTCGCAAAATCGGTTTTTGTTAATCTCGCAACCCGTTTTGCTCCTTTTTTGTAGAGCCAAAATCCTTTGCGCGCTTTCCGCCTCCCACCTGCCGCGGCCATCACCACAGGCCCATTGACTCTGCTAAATAGGTTTTTGAGTAGCTTCTTATTTTAAATGGGACATTTCGCTTCGCTGAAATCCTCTTGAAGTCCTTATTTTAATTTCTTTGGTTTTTAGCTTAATTGCAATATTCCGGCTCACCTTCTTTCAACTCTTGAAAACGCTCATTGTTGGGTTCAAAATTTCTCGCTGGCCTGTTGTACAACCATTCAGGTCTATGTACATCGCTGCCGACAAGTGGAATTTTATTGCTTCGGATTTCACCATAAAAATATCTACACCCGCCTTTTTCAAGTTTTTCAATTCAGACTTTTTGTAAAGTTCTTTTATTTTGTTTTCCTTTCCCAGAATGGATATACTTAGGTCATGTATTTTGTCAATATCTTATCAAATGTTATTTTTCCTAATTTCTCTAATACGCCTAAAATTTTCCTGCAACTCTATTTCACTCTAAAAATATTGCTTCTTATCTGGCCATAGTACATCTTCTCACCGCGTGCCTCTACCTCTGCTATGTCTTTGGGTAGCAGTAAATTAATTATGGCGGTGCTATCTATATCCAATTCCAATTGCAGATTATTATAATTCTCACAAACATAGAAACCTCCATATACTATATATTTTTCACTAGTAAAGAATTGGTCAGAATAGATCAAACAAATGGGTGCTATCAAGTGAAAGTGTACAGACTTTCCCGCCGGCACACTTTTGCCAAACTGCTTTATGTCATGGTATCTAATACCTCTAAAAAACGCCCGCCTGATATCATCCTCTAAACCATATTTTAGGAGCATAGCACTATCTGCTGTTTTCATCGTTTCAAAGTTATCTTTATTTGGTGGCAGGACCAAGGGAATGCCCATTACAATGGGTTTTACAATCTGGTAATTTTCATCCCTAAATATGGAATAAAATCCTTGGAAAAGTATATTCACGTTCTCTCTATCTACTGGATAATACACCATAGCTATTTCAGGAAAAGCAAAATAATAGTCGGTTGCAGTATTGTTTTTTAATTGAACACCAATCAACATAAATCCTGGATGTCCGGATACACTACAGTGGCGCCATAAATCTCGAGTCCTATAGAGTCTTGTCTATAGAGTTGTTCCTGCCGCAACATTTCTGCAATGCTATCATTTTCTTGCAGAGTGCTTTGTGTTGCAGTATCACCTCTTTGCAAGAACAGCAAAAGATGAAGATTATTATTACAATTATTGTTTTCATTTACATGAATAAAGTTTACAATGTTCAATTACGGCATCCCTAAAAATCATTACTCGTATCAAGATAATATTTGTTACCTGTGACAAGAAAACTTTCGAAATAAGCAAATCTCTCGCTCATGTGATATGCCTATAGTATGCTCTTGATTATACCATTGTATTGATTTTTCTATCAAAATATATATCAGATTACCATTCAAAATAAACTGCTTTTATATCAAGAGGATACAAATCGACCTCATTCGAAACTAAATCACCAAAGTAGAAATCAACACCTTTGGCCTTCAAATCATCAAAATAAGCCAAAGCCTAAAGAGTTTCATAATTTCGTTTTTAACGCTTTAACGCAATAATTATTATAGTTCATTCGCTCATGAGAGGCAGGCATACCGTATTGGGTAAGATAATCTCCCCCAAATCCAAATTCCCATTGATATGCTAGGTGTTCAAGGTGAATCAAATCTCTAGTACTACTCTCCAAATTAATTTTATCCCAAAGAAAATAACACCTATTAAGGATAAAATTTTCAAAACATACATAAAAGGAAAAATATTGCTTTTTAAATCTACGTATTGATATTTGGACATTTGTGGATATTCAATTTTATGAAATACGCCGCCTCGAGATGTTTTGAAGTACGCTTTGTTGTCGACTGAGTCTATAACTTCTACTATAACAGCGTTTTAATCAAAAAAATACCCTCTAAAATCTTTTATAGGATATGGTATGGTGCCCTTATATCCAGTACGGATGTTACCAATTTCATCATTTATCAGCACAGCATTGTATTCTGAATTAAACAATGTGACAGGCCGATTTTTCGTTGGTTCGTAATCCATATAATAAGCTTCTGGAATTTTATTAGCAATCCAGCCAACTCCACTTGCTCTATAATAGCAGTAAGCATCTGAAACTAAATAAATCATTAAGAAGCCAGCAAATAAAATTATATTTCGTCGCATATTAATCATTTATAGCTACCTTGGTGCATAACCAGGATTTTTATATTGTATTTTGTAATCCCAAGGAATGAAATCATATGGATTTCCTTTAGGTAATTCCACATTAATATCTTTTTTCAAGACTTTACTTATTGTTTGTCCAATGTCAAGAGGATCTCTAAATCCATCACTTCCAAAAGCGACAAATTTTGTCACACAAATACTTATAGTGCAGGTAGTAAAATATTCCAAAGTGGTTTGACCTACAAAAAATGTATCTATATCCTTCGTTAAATCCACCGTAATTTTAGCAGATAGTTTCACTGCAATACCCTTTTCTAAACGGTGTACAACATACTTAGATTCATCGCTTCCAAGAAGTTTTCTTTTAATTCCCCATCCTAGTTCTACCTGACCATTATTTGGAGTAAGATATAAGTCAATTGCCTGTAAGCTGTTGATTACACTTACTCTTTTTTTCTGGTAAATGTATTCTATTCTTTGTACGCCATGATTCAGCAGCCCCACCGTTAGTGCTTGCACGGCATATTGCCAAAAGTTGCCGCCTTGTAGTTTTGCAGACACCGAAGCAGCGCCTACGTATAATAGATGCTGCCCTACCGCGCCAAAGTTGTAGGGAAATTGCCGTATTTGTATAGGTTTATCCACTCTATAAAATTAGAAAAGATTTTCCACCTCATCATTATATATTGCATCATTTTCTTTCTTTTTTAAGATTTATGCGCCACGCTTTTCCTGGCAAATAGAGGCGAATTGAAATCGTCTCTACAGATCTTTCGCATCTTTGCAACATTGTACAGACGCGATTTATCACGTTTCAATTGCGCTTTTCCATGCCAAATAAGGCTTCTCATTCAATGAAAAACTCACTTATTTTTTTCAGAAAAACAAAAAAAAATGCCTTTGAGCCGCTGGCCTAGCCCCGATGCGAGCGGAAATCCTTGTAAAACCCACAGCCTATGCAGATGCCAGAGTTTTGGGTACTGGAGCGATAGCGGACGTGCCCAAGACTCGGCAGATGCGGCTGTGGGTGAGCAAGATTGTAGCGGGCAGCGGGAAATAGCTCCTAATAAAATTACTGTTTAAAAAGGCTTTTAAGGAGGTTTTATTATGCTTTTAACGCATCGAAGATTCTCTAAAACATTGTTGGCACTACATCCAGTGTTTTAGGCTGCTCTCTGATTGGTGTATGAGGTGATTGGCGAGTTGGGCGAGCTGTGCGTGGTCTGCGGTGCGCATGCGTATGCTGCCGCCTGCTGTGTGTATGATGATTGTGGCGCGCCCGCTGCGTCGCTGCCAGAAGTATTGCCGTACGCGCACTGATTGTACTTTGTGTGGCTGTATGATGCTGGTTTTTTGGTTCCAACTGCCGTGTTTGTGCACAAGAAATTGTGGTGAGTAGAGGATTTGCTCTCGCTGATAGGCGAAGTAGATTTTGAGGGATTGCAGGCTGCTGAATAGCAGTGCTATAACTAGAAAAATGAGCCATGGAAAGCCGCTGTATAGCTGGAAAAAGGTGAGGATGAGTGCAATGGGAAGTAGGATTTGCCAGAATATGCCTTGTAGCATCCACCGCAAATTGGGGCGTATGCTGTGTGACGCATGCACTTCTTGGCCATAAATAAGATTTTCTAGCAACTGGCCTTGTGCGGCAGATGCACCGGGTATGATAACTGTGCTGCTGCGGCTCTCTGCTCCACCGGCTTGATGAAAGCGGATCCACATGAGTTGAAGTTTTTTCTGAAAATAATTGCGTGAATATTCCATTTTTTGCACGCGATTGGGGTAGAGTATGGAGCTGCGCTTGTTGAGTAGCCCGTAATGCACATGCAGGGCTTGTTTGCTCTGTGATACGGCAAAGCCAAAGTAGCGCACTGCAAGGAATATCATGTTGATGATGAGTGTGCCAAACATGAAAAATAGGCCTATGGCGATGAGTATGCCTATGTTTTGCGCTAAAGTGACTGCCCAAGTGCTCTCTAAAATGTCTTCCCACTCAAAAAATTCTCTGAATTGATTGCTGAGCGTAAGAATGAAACCCAAAATGATGAGCATCATGCGAAAATAGTGGCTGGTGAGGCCGGTTTTGAGCAAGGCTGGAAAGGGGATTTGGAAGATTTGCCGCTCGATAATGGATTCTTCTGCTTTGTCTTGCGCTACGGGGTCTGTGTCTATGCTTTCTTTTCTTTTCTGAAGTATGTAGGATTTGAGTGCGATTGCGGTTTTGTGATTCACGGCGGGGATGCTCACTTCTTCATCGCTGCTGCCTGCTGTGTCTATTTCTAGTTTGTAAATCCCAATAATTCTGTGTAGCAGGGGTTGCTGCAAGTTTACTTGTTGTATCTTGTGAAAGGGTATGGAGAGTCTGGTTTTATTGACAATGCCTTTTTCTACTACAAATTCATCTGCATTTTCATCACAATAAAACACAAAGTAGTAGTAGCGCAGGAAGGCAATGATGCCTACGATGAGAAAAAACCCAAAGGCTACGCCGCTTATAGCCCAAATGGGTGGTTTTCTGAGCCAGATGACTACTAGTAGTGGGAAAAGTGCTTGTGCTATGCGGTTGAGCGTACGCGCATACATCACTAGAAGTCCGTACGCGGATTGGCGCTGCGGGGTGTGAAAGAAATCCGGTGTATGGGATGGGCGGCTGCTCACTCTTCTTCTGTGGTTGAGATGTGTGTGGGGATGTAGGCACTACTCTGGGCAGCGCCGGATTTTATTTTTTCTGTGAGAAAATCTCTGATACGCAAGGCATCTTCTTTGGGTATGCCATGCACGGTGAGATCACTGCCTCCCGTACCTGCGGTGTATAGCTCTATGGTTGCGAGATCAAATGCGCGTGAGAGCCAACCTTCTTTCAATGCCACATATTGCACCTTTTTGTATGGTATGATGGTGGTAGTGGTAGCAAATATTCCTGCTGCATACACCCAATCTTCAGCGCGCAAAGCATAGCCTCGCCGCAGGTAGCGCAGTATTGCAGAAATAAAGGAAAGGACAAAAGGTATAGCTAGAATTCCTATCAATGGATATAGACTGGACAGGTCTGCTACTTGACTGGCGGCAAGCAATCCAAAAGTGATCAATGTGCCGAATATGATGGTAAGAATCAAATAGTTGATAATGATGATACCCAGATATTTGCGGTTGAGCGGCTGCAAATTTAGTTGCCTGTAGTCTGGCAGGGAATGTAGGCTGATTTGTGGATTTTGAAATTCTTCTTGGTGCAAAGCTGAGGTTTTTGGATTATCAAAGATAATAAATTGCTGCATGGCATGCTATGAAGAGTAGGTAGTGATGGATAGAGTTTTGTGAAAAGTGTTTTTACTTTGTGCCATTATGCTCTGAGGTTGTCACCATCTCTATCATGCAACTGACGAAACACCAAACTAGAAAGTGCTGTGAGCAAGCCTACTACCACAAATGTGATGCGGAAAGCTATGTGTGAATCTCCTGTGCCTTGACCAAGCGTCTGGTCAAAAATACGCAATGCAGTGAGACCTATGGACAATCCAAATCCTATAGCCAATTGTTGATTGAGCGCTAAAAGACTATTGCCACTACTGGTGATGTCATCTCTCAATCTAGAAACGGATATAGAGTTCATAGAGGTGAACTGTATGCTGTTGAATACGCCCAGCACAAATGCCATAGGCACAAACCAATAGATAGAAGTTCCTAACGGTGGGATGGCCATACTCATAATCAGGCAACCTATGACTAGGGTGTTGATGCGCAATACATTTCGGTACCCAAATCTGCGCAACACAGGTATCACCATAGATTTGGAAATCATGGCACCTATGGCTAATGGAGCCATAATCCAACCGGCTGTTGTGGCAGATTGACCAAAGGGTAACTGGAGCAAAAGTGGAAGTAGGAGAGGAACTGCGCTAATGCCTAAACGGCTCACTAGATTCCCGAAAAAGCCTATTCTGAAGGTGCGTATCTGAAAAAGGAGCAATGGAAACAAAGCATTGGATTGGCTGAGAGCATGTTTGTAATAGGAGAAAAAGAAGAGCGCACCCAGGATCAAACCAGCAAATACCCAGCTGAGCATTGTAGGATTTCCCATCCATTCAAAGGCAACTGTGAGCACAAGTGAGGCTGCAGCTATGAGTAGAAAACCTTTGATGTCTAGTCTTGCATTGGGTTGGTAGAGGTCTGGCATATAGCGCCAACTGAGCACCACTGCCAGCAATGCTACCGGCACCATAGACCAAAAAATGTAGTGCCAATGTAGATAATCCACAAAATATCCACCTAAAATCGGCCCCACAATGGGCCCTAGCAAGGCTGGAATGATGGCGTAATTCATGGCGCGTACCAATTGATTTTTGGGAAAAGACCTTATGAGCGCCAAACGCGCAACGGGTGTCATCAAAGAGCCGCCCAGACCTTGTATGATTCTTGAAAAAACCAAGGTTTCCAAGGTCTGTGACACTGCACAGAATACCGATCCTATGGCAAAAACTAGCAAGGCCGTTATGAAGATATTCTTGGTGCCATATTTATCGGCCAGAAAACCGCTCACAGGTATGAAAAGTGCTAGTGTGAGCACGTAGCTAATTATGACTAACTGCAAATCCACAGCATTCTCACCAAAGTCGGCAGCTATGGCAGGCAGCGCCGTATTGAGAATAGTTGTGAGCAGCATTTGCATGAAAATTGCCGTGGCCATGATAAACGGCAAGAACTTTCTTATGCTTCGCCACTCAGCCTCTGAGTACACGGGCGGCGTTATAGTGTGCTTGTCTGCCAAGATTGTGGATTGTGTAGTGAGTAATCGCTAATAGTAAAGACTAGTTTGCTCAAAATAAGCAGTTTAGAAGTTGATTTGAATACCTGGACCCATGAGTATGAAAAACTTACCTTGCTGCAGATAGTATCCACCACCGGCATGCAGCGGAAAACGCAACCTACCGGTCATGCGAATTGGGTACACAGAGCCTATCACAACAATACCCAAATCTCGCACGGCATCTTCACGGAAATTGAAGGTGTTTTGAGCCAAAAATCCTGCGCCTATCTTCCACGGACTCATGCGCTGTATTTCACCCTTGCGATAAAAACTAAACTGCGCAAGCATCGCAATAGAAATCCCTCCCAAACCGCTGATATTCTCTTCAGCGCCTATTTTTTGCGTGATCAAACCTGCAGGTAGAGACAACTCAATGTCAAACGTTGTCAAGCGTTGATTGTAGAGCGTGATGGTTTGCGTATATCCTTCTGTGCCATAGCGGTCTCTGTCGTGGCTTATGGTCACTATCACCTTGCCCCATTCGCCTATCGCATGCGTTTTCTGTGCTAGATAGTTATTGAGCAACACAGGGTTCACTCGGCAGTCTTGTTCTGCATAGTAAGTGAATCGTGGTGATGCCGTGCCCGGGCATATCACAAAGGTGCCCAGATCTTTGGTCTCCAACAATCTGCCATTTTTATCTTCCATGCGCACATCAATCTGCAAATACTGCTTACCGTACACCACATCTTCGCCATCTATTCGGTTGCGGTCAAATTCCAGAGCCACCTCACGGATAGTACCGCCATATAGCACTGGCTCGTTTATAGCGCTCACCACTCGTGGTCCATCGCCATAGTTCACCGTCACAAAATCCAGTTCGCGCGGTCGCTGATATTCCACTACATTCAATGATCGCCCACTGCGCTGATTCCCAACAAAAATCCCCAAACTACTCTTGGCAACATTCATAGGTATCTTCACCCGCAGCGTGGCAGAATTGTCATTGCGTGTGAGCGAGTCAGACACCACAAGTTGCGTGTCTTCAACAGCAATTTTGGCTCGGGAAAGACTAGTGCCTTCCACACGCAAATCTATAGTTTCACCCGGTCTCACGGTAGTATCCGTAGTCCATTGATTGCCACTGCGCAGCACCTCAACTTTCGTGATTTGAGTACGCGGAATTATGTTGGCATTGGTCAAGAACATAGGCGTATCACCATCTTTTATATACAAATAGCCTTGTGACGGGTTGTGCGTGTTGTACAAGCGCAATCTGGTGAGTATCTTGTCGTTACCCAATCTTCTTTCCGTGAAAAGCTCTGCTATGAGCGTTCCATTTTTCTCATCCGTATCTTCAATGCGGTAAGTCTTTTCCATCTGCAGCCTTGGATGATTTTCCAGCTGTATCTCAATATCTCTTTGGTTTCTATCTAGCACATACTCAGCACCATCCAGCCTCAGAAACTGCAGTCGGCTTTGCCGCACCTGGAAAGTTCCGGTCAGTGGAGGCATCTCATACTGTAGCCTACCCTCCGCTGTCAAATAAGGTCGTCGCACACTCATTGGCACCTCTATTCGCACCTCACCCAGCCGTTTGGGCTCCAAATACAGCACAGCCTGATTTTGCTCGCGCACCAATCGGTATCTATACCCTTCAGCATCTTTCCAAAAACCATCCAGATGCAAGTTCTCTAGCCGGTCTGTCGTTATCTCATATCGCTGTGTTTCACCTAGATATATATCCGTATTTCCGGGATAAAACTCCGCCCGTGTATGCGTGTAGGGCAACACCGGAATCTCCAACACCTTAGATTGATAGTTCATATCTACATAGGCAAATTGCAGGCGCAAAAACTCAACACGGCTCAGATCTTCAAAACGCAATTGCCAGCGAAACACACGGCTACTACCATCCATCATTAGAGAATCAGTCACCACAAAGTCACGAGAGGGTAGTAGCGCCATTTCTTGCACCTCTTGGCTCAGCACCAATTCCAGCTCCGCATATGTAGAACTCTGCTCAAACGGCATGGCCAGATACTCCCTTTCTAGCCAATATACAGTGTGGTAATCCGTGTTTACCACCTGTTGATCCAAGGTCACCGTTAGGCGCTCCAAAATAGGATTAGCCCCAAAATTTCTGTAAGCCTGCGCATCCAATTGAGCGGCAAACAGCAAAAAACACAAACAGCAATAACATGCAAAACTTCTCATAAACTCTGGCATCTGACAAAAATACAAGAAATAAGCGCCATAGCCAATTCCACAACATTATCATTGCGTCTCCACAGCCAGATTTGCAGCATTTTTTTGATTTCTTCTGGGCGGCTCCCGACGGGCCATCCACGCAGGCCACATCGTCGGGATCGGTGTCCGGCTCCAAGTACGCAGTCTTTTGGCTGCAAAATTGTGGCTGGTCGGTTTTTCTTTAATCTCTCAATCCCACCCAGCTCACATTTTGCATTAGCCAAAATCCTTTGCGGGCTTTCCGCCTTCCACCTGCCGCATGGCCTATCCACAGGCATACACTTGCCGCAGATGTTTGAAGAATATGATTATGTTCTTTTGTAAGAAATTGCGAATATTCACAATGCCAAATTACAACAACCCATGAGTCAAGCTTTGTAATCCGTTCGTGTTGCACATTTTACCACTTAGATAAAAATTGAGCTCAGGGCAGCTCCTAATGTAATTTTGTGTGGTTTAGAGGCTTTTGAAGTGTTTTTCCACACTCTCATTCATTTGTACAATCGCTTTCAACACTTCGTCTTTGCCCATTTGGTTGCTCGCAGATGTGATATGATAGGGTGGTAGCGTTTCCCAAAACTCTTTCAGCGATTCTGTGTAGCTAGCTATAGCCTTTTCCAGTTTCGTAGCTGTCAATTTATCTGCTTTGGTAAATATGATGCTAAATGGGATTTGATTTGCACCCAAAAACTGCATAAACTCCAAATCTATTTGTTGCAGTTCATGCCGCACATCCACCAAAACAAACATATTCACCAAATTGCTGCGATTGAGAATGTAGCCATTGATCATTTTTGTAAACTTCTCTCTTTGAGATTTCGGCACCTTGGCATAGCCATATCCGGGTAAATCTACCAAATACCAATGCTTATTGATCAGAAAATGATTTATGAGTTGAGTTTTACCCGGCGTTCCAGATGTTTTAGCCAGTGATTTACGGTTTACTAGCATGTTTATGAGTGAGGATTTGCCCACATTAGACCTCCCAATAAAAGCATACTCCGGTATTTTTGGGTCTGGTGCCTTTTTATAATCACTGTTGCTCATTACAAAATCAGCGTGCTCAATCTGCATATATCTTAGATTTGAAAGTTGGGAACAAGATACTACAATTTTTTTTTCAGCGTCAAATTCTTCAAATCTCGGTGTTCACACAACTTCTATTCACTGCAAAAAATATTTTTTTTGTGCAATTAGAATGCGTTAGTTGTTTATATCTTACTCATTCATTTTACACTAAAAAACAACATCAATTTTTATGTGCAGAATCATTTCTGCAATTATGCTATTGTTAGCTTGTACATGCATATTACTAGCTCAGCCCATAGTGAAGGAAAAAGCATTTCTTGGCTACAATCTTAGCTATGAAGGCAAAAGACTCAATGCGTCCAGTTTTGTGAACACCTAAAAATCCAACCCGGAAGCCTATGAAGTGGTAAAAAACGTGAAAACCCAGAATACAATCGCTACCATATTAAGTTACAGTGGTAGTACAACGATTGGGTTATTTTTGGGACATCTTATACGCTCGGGAGAGGCGATTTGGGCTTTAGCCGGTGTTGGTGCAGCACTTTCAGGGGTAAGCATAGCCATGAACATAGATAAGAAAATATGGAAAGCTTTGGAAATTTGCAATTCCGATTATCCAGAAGATGAAACCACGCAGGTTGCGCAACCTCAGTTAGATGTTTTAGCCAAAGCAAACGGATTAGGGCTTTCAATGCGTTTTTAATGTAAGAACTTGTTTAATGTAAAAAAAGTATGGAACAACTTACTTACAAACACTTAAA
>JAUNRT010000027.1 GCA_030535475.1 Weeksellaceae bacterium
AGTAAATAGTTTTCTCATTCCATCAAAAAACCGCCTCGAAACTTGAGTTTCAAGGCGGTTTTACATACTATAATTCTTTCAGGCGAAAGATTGATTAAAAATCACCACCGCCGTCGCCCATGTCGTCGCCACCATCACCTCGGCCACGTCTCTCACGCTGTTTTTGCTGATTGATTCTATAGCTGAATGTAAGAGTAAATGTTCTTACGTTCCATTGGCTATCCATTTGCGAAATCCAGTCTGCGCCATAGTTTTCTGCACGGCGTCTTCTAGTATTGAAGATGTCACGTACATTGAAGGATAGCGTTGCATCTCTGTTGAATAAATCTTTAGAAATACCAAAATCCAAGCCCATGATTGCCTTACGCAGCGTTTGTGCATTGGCTTGTGGCCCACGGTAAAATCCATTGAGCTGTATCTCCCAATTGTTATCAAGAGAGAAATTATTGCTCAAACGTGCAAACCAGGTTACCCCTTCACCGCTCAAGTCATATTGTTGTCCGGAAATTGGGTCATCATATACAGCATCTTGCTTAAAGGCAAAAATGTTAGCATTACCAAAAAGCCTCCACCAACGTTGTATAGGCGCAGAAAACACAAACTCACCACCCCATCTTTCCATAGTACCGGCATTGATAGGTTGAGCTATAAAGATGTTATTCCCTTGAAAAGTAGATTGTCTTCTAAATACGTTGATGTCATCTCTGGTGATTTGGTAATAAACAGAAGGCGTTACAGTGATTCGGCCAATTTGTGTGATGTATGCCAATTCATAAGCATCGGTGAAAGACGGATCCAAATCCGGGTTACCTACAAAGGTATTTCTGTCGTCTGAGAAGTTAGAAAACGGATTCAAAAATCGGCTATGCGGTCTGCGAATACGCTTACTATAGCTCACTTGGATCGCATTGCGCCCATCCTCATCAAAGGCGTAATTCAACGTAGCAGATGGGAAAAAGTTGGTGTAATTCTTTTGATTATCACTACCCAAACCTTGGTATGCATTCTCAGACTGTATGCGGATATCAGAATTTTCCACACGGAAACCGAGCAAGTAGCTGAAATTGCCATGCTTGTTACCATATTGCGTATAAGCCGCTTGCACATATTGATAGTAATTCACAACATCCGTGAAATTTGGATGCTCCATCCAGCTACCCGCCTGTCTTCTCAATAGAGTGAAATCATTGATAAAATGCTCCCATTCACCTTTGTATCCTAGCTCAAATCGGGCAGATTCGCCGTGTGGCAGCACATAGTCCGCCTGTATGAGTTGACGCGTTTGTTGCTCTGCAATAATGGTTCTATCATACTGGTTCGGGCGAGTACCCAGCGTAGTATATTCCATGATATTGGCGTTATCATCTTCCGTAGCCTTAGATGCAGAAGCTATGATATTCAACTCATGACCATCCTTATTAAACTCCCTGCGGAAGCTAGCCGTAGCCTCCAATGAGTGCTCATGCTCATCCTCCCTTTGGTCACGATTGCTCGCCGCATATCTCTCATCACCCAAGTAATTATTGTACACCAACTCGCGCAATCCGTTACCTGCACGGTAGCGATAGCTAGCATTCAATCCTATTGTATTTTTCTCTGATAAATAGTGTTGAAAACCACCACTCAACATAGTAGTGAAACGTTCACGATAAGTTTTCCCGTCTTGTGTTTCTACTCTATCCGGTCCTTCATCACCAAAAAAAGTATTGATAAAACTGCTTCTACCTTCCATTCTTCTATTGTTCACAGAAGGGTTTATGAAAAAGTTCCATTTCTCCAAGCGCCAATTCAAGTTAGCAGCCGCACCTAAACTAAAAGGGTAACCCACAAAAGTTGTCACACTACCATTCAGTCCAGAAGCCTGACCTTTTTTCATTACTATATTTATGATACCACCAGAACCTTGCGCATCATACCTAGCCGATGGATTTGTGATCACTTCCACACGCTCTACCATGTCAGCAGGCAAATTTCTCAAAGCCTCTGCCGGATTAGAAATCCCAGTCATCGCACTCGGTCTTCCATCAATGAAAATGCGCACACTTTCATTTCCTCTTAGAGATATACTACCATCTCCATCCACTTGCACAGACGGCACATTATTCAAAGCATCAGACACCGTAGCACCACGCACAGTCACATCGCGTGACATATCATACACACGCTTATCCAGTTCTATACGGTATAGCGGCTGTTCTGCTTGAGCCACCACAGCACCAAGTTGTATGGCAGATTCCACTGTTATAGTTCCCAAATTCACATCTTGGGTCACACTCACATCGCGGCTAATCAGCCCACCGGTTGGCGGTTGTATTATCAGAGTATAGTCACCGGGAGCCACCTCAAATCGAAAGTTCCCATTCGATTCCGTAAAAAACTCCTCAAAAATATCGGTTGTTTCCGTACTTTCTATTGTCACCATAGCAAACTCCACTGGCCTGCCATCTGTATCCTGCACCACGCCACGCACCGTAAATTGTTGGGCGAAAACAGGAAGCGCACAACACAGCAAAATCCCAAAAAACCAATATCTCATATATTCTCTTTATGTGTCAAAAATTCTAAAGTTGGCAAAGATAAAGAAATAAGACAACGGAAATATTATAAGGTTTAATGCGGAAAAGGGCACATAGTGATAAAAATTTCTTAATATCTCGATTGAGTGTCAAAAATTATCTTAAAATGTATTCTAACAGCATTTCCTGATTTTTTTTATTTGGGCGGCTCCCGCTCCAGCTGCGCTGGAGCGGGCCAGGCCATTGAGCTAAATCTTGCTCATCCATGCCTGCAAAATTGTGTCTGCATCGGTTTTCAGCCGGTGGGCGGCTTCAACCCGCTGCAGTTCACATTTTGCAAAAGGCATGGTTTTCACAAGGATACCGCTCATGTCCTTGCCGCAGCCTGGCTTCGCCAGGCTTTGTAATGGGAAATTTTTAGTTCATAATCCTATTATATCATTCAAAAGTTTGCTTCAGCCGCTCAAGTACAAACTCCCTTCCTTTTATTGTGATGTGTAGAACGTTTTCATCCATCCTCAAAAATCCTTCTTCCAAATTCTTCTTTACAACCTGTTGCGCAAGCTTTTCAGACCAATTGATATGCTCATGCAGATGCGCCACGTGTCTTTCTTCTCTCTCATCATGGCTCAGCAGGTGAATGAGTAGCGTTGTCTGGTAGTGCAGTCCACGTAATTTTTTCAGTCGGTAAGCATTTCTCAATAGACCTTCTTCGTGTGAGAATAAATAAGCTAGGCCAAATAGCACACCCATCACTGTGACTATGCTTCCTGCAATTGACACATCCAGTAAATGCGCTATGAAATAACCTAACAGTACAGACACAATTGCTATACATACACTATAAATCAACATTCGTTTCAACGAATAAGTAAGCAAAAATGCCGTAGAAGCCGGAATAATTATGAAACCAACAACCAGCACTGCGCCCACAATATCAAAAGCCGTTACTACTATGAACGCTGTCAATACCATAAGTGTCTGCTGCAAAAGTCCACTCGGTATTCCTAGAGTTTGTGTGAGAAGTGGGTCAAACGTAGAAATTTTGAGCCAATGAAAAGCCCCAACAATAAAGATCACAATGCACAGCAAAATAGATAGTCCTTTCCAAGCCGCTTGCGGGCCCAAATCCATTCCACCCACCACCAAGCGGTCAAAAGGCACATACACCAATTCTCCTGACAACACCGCATCTGTATCTAAATGTATATCATCCGCAAAAACATGTATGAGAATAATACCAATTGCAAATAAAAATGGAAACACCAAACCTATAGCCGCATCTACCCGCAACCTGCCACTTGCGCTCAGCTTATTCACAGACCACACCGCAAGTAGCCCACTCATAGCAGCCATTATAATTAGCAATGGGTGATTGAGATTTTCTGTAAGCAAAAAGCCAATAACCAGCCCAGGAAGTATACTATGGCTTACGGCATCAGCCACCATTGCCGTCTTCCTGAGAACAAGAAAAACGCCTAGCAAAGAGCAAGCAATAGCGGCAATTACAGCCACAATTTGTATTTCAATTTGCAGGGTGTGCATTCAAATTATTTTTCAATGTTTTTCTTCTGCCTATAGGCGTCAACAGCGCAATCATCACTAATATAGAAAGCACAACAACTATCACAGGCCCAGTTGGCAAATCTACCAACCAAATGCTAATCACCAAGCCTAGCACAGACCCAAATCCACCGGTAAGTCCAGCTACCACAAACATACGTTGTAGCGACTCACTCCACTGTTTGGCAATTGCTGCAGGAGCTAGTAACAGCGTGCTTATGAGTATAACACCTGCGGCCTGCAATCCGGTTACAATACTTATTACAACCACAATACCCATTGCAGCTTTCATGCGTCTAACAGGTATACCTATTGAACTGGCAAAAATATCATCAAATAAAGTGAGTTTTATTTCTTTAAAAAAAACACTCACCAAAACCAGCACCATCGCAAACCATGCAACAATCCAGTAAACCTCAGCCTCTAAAAGGGTAGCTGCTTGCCCAAACAAAAAACGTTCTAATCCTGCCTGAGTATCTAGTTTTAATTGAGGCACGTAACTATAAAGCAACATCCCAAACCCAAAAAAGGCAGACAAAACTATCCCCAAAGCAGCATCTGTTTTCAGCTTACTGTTGCGCATTATGTGGTTTACCAAATAGTTGCCAAACAAGCCTATCACCGCTGCTCCTGCCAATAGCGGTAGAGTAGTTTTGGTTTGTAAAATTATGAAGGCCAAAACAATCCCGGGAAAAGCCGCGTGAGACACTGCATCACCCATCAAACTCTGTTTCTGGAGCAGCGCCAAAACACCCGCTATTCCGCAAGCAGCGCCCAAAAACAGCGTACCCACTGCCAGCCACCAAAAAGATATGTGTACCAGCCAATCCATTTATGATTTCAAGGATTGCAAAAAATTATTCATTGGTTTTTCATGGTAAGTTTTGCGGACATTCTCCTCTGTGAAGACATCAGATACCTCACCAGATGCTATAATTACCACATTGAGCAAAGTCACTTGATCAAAAAACCTTTTCACTGTTTGCAAATTGTGATGTACAACAACTATTGTTCTGCCGGCTTGTTGCAACTCACGCAACAATCTCATGACTATTTCTTCCGTTTTTGCATCTACACCTTGCAGAGGTTCGTCAAGCAACATTATAGGAGCATTTTGCATCAATGCACGTGCAAGAAACACCCTTTGTTGTTGCCCACCGGAGAGTTGACTGATATGCCGATTTGCAAAATTTTGCATTTGAAGCATTTCCAAACATTCCATTGCCTTTCTTTGCTCGGATTTACCTGGGGATTTGAACCAGCTTAGCTTTCCATATGAGCCCATCATTACTACATCCAGCACATTCACTGGAAAATCCCAATCCACGCCAGAGCGCTGTGGCACATAAGCAATATGATTGTCAGAGGGCTTGAAGTTTTTACCAAAAACAGATATGCTTCCCGCAATTGGTTCTATCATTCCCAGCAAAGACTTGATAAGGGTAGATTTTCCCGCACCATTTGGGCCTACAATACATCTAAAATCACCCACATTCACCTGCCAATCCACATCCCATAGTACAGGTTTATCTTTATACACCACGGTGAGATCGTCCATACGTATTGCAGTATCTTTCATCTTAGTGCGTTTACTATTGTCTCAACATTATGTTTGTACATTCCTATATAGGTATTTGCTCCACTATTCTTCCCGCCTAGCGCATCCGAATAGAGAGATTCACCCAACCTCAACTCGCCGCCGGCATTTCGCACAGCTTGTTGCAGCGCCATCACAGATTTATCAGACACAGATATTTCTGAGAATACTACTGGTATTCTCCTTTCTTGAATGAAATCTGCCAATTTCAGCAAATTCCCGAATCCCGCTTCAGAATTGGTGGAAATTCCTTGAATGCCTATCACTTCCATGTTCCATTCTCTGCCAAAATAGCCAAACGCATCATGCGCAGTCACTAAATATCTTCTATTTTCAGGTAAATCATTCATTCTCAGTGTAGACCATTCTTTCAACTCATCAAGTCTTGAAATATAATCTTTTGTATTTTTCTCAAAATATGTCTTGGCCAATGGCTTTTCTTCTACCAGAATTTCACATACTTCCAGCGCCATTTCTTTCCACAAATCTATACTAAACCAAATATGTGGATCATACATTCCGGGAAAATTTTCTGATTGCATCAATTTGCCGGGTTCTATTCTCTCCGCCACGGCAAAGGCATGATATCTATTACTGCTATGCATTTTTTCGAAGATGAAGTTCATTCTACCTTCCAAGTGCAAACCATGATACAATATCACATCCGAAGTCCCTAATGTCAACACACTTGATTCTGGTGGTTTGAAAGAATGTGGATCTATACCGGGCTGCATGAGCCCTATTACTTTTATAGAATCACCGCCGATGTTTTCAGCCAGATCTGTGAGCATTGTGGTGGTGGTCACCACTCGAAAATCATCATGACCTCCAATCTCTTTGCACGCGACAAAGGTCGCTAAAGTTGCAAGACCCAAAAACCAACCACAAAATCTCATCAAAATCTCCCAATATTTTTCAAATATATATAATTATTACTGGCTTCTTTGCAAGCAAAATCATTCATGAACCATAAAATTTATGTCAAGCAATTCATATTCTGTATGTTTTATTTTGTAGATTTGTTAATAAGACATCACGTATTATGAGAAAAATCTACTATTTATTTCTACTTCTTTTTGTGTTTATGAGCTGCGAACCTGCAAGCTCCACGCACAAAAACACAGACACTAGAGTAATCCCCGCTCAGGAATTTCAAAAAGAAATCGCACAACCTCAAGCGCAGCTTGTAGATGCACGAACCTTGGAAGAGTATCAACAAGGACACATAGAAGGCGCGGTGCATATGGATGTACTGGACCAAGAAAAATTTGTTTCTCAAATCCAAACACTAGACACCACACGTCCTGTGTACGTATATTGCAAGAGCGGCGGCAGAAGCCAAACAGCGGCAAGCCTGTTGCAAGATCATGGTTTTGACCAAGTTGTAGAACTTAAAGGAGGATATACCGCATGGCAAGAGCAATAACACTTTTCGGCATACTTTGCATCCTGTTTTCCTGCAATCCGGAAAAGACCGGCGATGCCACGCAAGATAATGCTATGGCAGAGCAACAAAACCTGTATCCAGTTGACAGCATTCGCCAATATATACTCAGGGCACAACTAGCCTTGGCAGAAGAGCTAAAAGAGGCTGTAGATAGACAAGGCTCTGCATTTGCCGTTGATTTCTGCAATGTACGTGCTTTGGAACTTACAGATAGTCTTGGCCATAGTCACAACATAGATCTTCAAAGAATCACGGACAAACCTAGAAATCCACAAAACCGTGCAAATATGCAAGAACAGGCACTTATGGACAGCGTAAGAGAACTCATGGCACAAAAAGACTTCAAACCAGAACTTATAGAGCACGGAAACTCTTACTACTACCCTATTATCACCAATAGCTTGTGCCTGCAATGTCATGGAAAACCCAATCAAATCACCGAGTTCACAAACGAAGTGATTCTTGAACTCTACACCCAGGATGAAGCTCGTGGATATGCACTCAATGAGCTACGCGGATTTTTCAAAGTCACAACTCCAGAATCACAACCTTGATAAGAACATAATCATCAAATGTGCTGTGAAACAGAGTATTTTTCTTCTTATGCATTTCTAGATTTTGGTGCTAAAAAGCCGAATATAGGCACTTTTTTTTTTTTGGATGGAAGGCATCCGTATTAAGTGATTGAGGGCATTTTTTGGAAAAATCTTATTTGTCAAAGCCTGCACGCACGCCATTTCCCGGCACACGCTCCGGATTTGCCGAGACCCGGTGACCGTAGATAGGTTTGTGCAGAAGCGTTGTCTACATATAGACTCCGCACATGCTTCAACCGCATCTCCGATTTGGCAAATTTGCTTCAATAATTCATGAATGTAGTGGAACATTGGCTATATTTTTGATGTTTTTGAAACTCAAAAAAATTATATAAAATGAGGCAGATTATAGGCATATTCTTTTTATGTGGTTTCAGCATTTTCAGTTGCAGCGGTCCAGAAAGCCAATATACTGCCGGAGAAATTGTAAACACTCACAATAACCGAACATCTGTAGAAGTAGAAGGAATGCTTTCTATAGAAGGCGACCTCGCAGAATTTCTACCTTGTGATGCAAATGAATCTTGGTTTTTGAGAGACCCGGGCTCAGAACTCAGAAAAAGATATACAGAACTACTTAGCAACAAAGTGCCGCCCTTTGCCATGGTGCAAGCAAGGCTGGTGCTCACCCCATTAGAGACAGTTGCACACAAATCAGAATGGGAATCACTCTATGACAAAGTGTATGAAGTAGTAGAAGTGAAAAGTGTAGTACCGCATAATGAGCAAAGTATTCAGTGCAAAAATCAATTTTATGAACTTGAAGCTATAGGCAATGAACCTGGGTGGACACTTCTTCTCAATCAACTTGAAGACCAGAAATATTCTTATAAAATGGTCTCTGATTATGGGGAAAATAATTACCTCGGAATTATACATCTCACTGAAGGTTACCTTCAAAAAAAGCTCAACTTCTCAGGCAATATGCCAGACGGCTCACCGCTCAGCATAGTGGTAATAAAAGAGAATTGTACAGATGATGCCGGTAACGCTATGCCTGCTGCCATCACAGTGCAGTATAAAAACAGAGAGTTGATAGGCTGCGTGCGTAAAATAGAATTGTAATCAAAAAAAATTATGGCAAAACATATTTTCACCTCTTTTGACCCATACCATTCAAAAATTATAGCCAAAACCCCAGGCATAAATGACGAAGAAATGCTGGAGGCAGTGTCAAAGGCACAGAAAGCTTACAAAAGTTGGAAACAAACTGCACTACAAGATCGATTGCAAAAAATTGGAAAGTTGAAAGAAGTGCTTCAGGAACATACAAAGGAATGGGCTGAGGTGATGTCACAGGAAATGGGTAAACCTATTGCGGAGTCCATCGCCGAAATAGAAAAATGTGGACTACTCTGCGATTACTATATAGAACACTCAGAAAGTTTTCTGGCAGAAGAACACATTTCTACCGATGCTGATGAAAGCTACGTACGCTTTGACCCTTTAGGTCTTATTTTAGGTATCATGCCCTGGAATTTCCCGTTTTGGCAAGTGATGCGATTTGCTGTTCCGGCTATCATTGCTGGCAATACTACCTTGCTCAAGCATGCAAGCAATGTGCAACTAAGCGCTAAAAATATAGAAAAAGCCTTTGATGAAGCAGGTTTTCCAGAAGGGGTTTTTGCAAATTTGCCCATAACTTCAGATCAGACTACAAAACTCATAGAGCATAAAGATATACGTGGTGTGAGCTTCACTGGCAGCGAGCAGGCGGGACGTTCTGTGGCAGAAGTTGCCGGTAAAAACCTGAAACCTGTAGTGCTGGAATTAGGCGGTAGCAATGCTCTGGTAGTATTGGACGACTGCGATGTAGAAAAAACTGCAAAAATATGTGCCAAGTCTAGGTTTCAAAACAATGGACAAAGCTGCATAGCAGGCAAACGATTGTTTGTGCAAAAAGACATTGCAGATGAGTTTTTAGTTGCGCTGAAAAATGAAGTAAAACATTTAACCCAAGGCGAACCAATGCAAGAAGAGGTGCAAATCACCGCATTGGCAAAATCTGAGTATGCAGATGAACTTGAAAAGCAAGTTTTTGACACTTTGGGCAACCCGCCTGCAACAGATTTTTCTTGGAAAAAAGAAGACTCCAAAATAGCACCCAACCTTGCAGAAGTTGAAGACATCCAAACTAAATTGATGCAAGAAGAAACCTTTGGACCTATGCTCGCCTATCATATCTTTGACAAGGATGAAGAAGTTCCACTATTGGTGAATTCCAATGATTTTGGGCTAGGTGCAAGTATCTTCACCCAAAGCATTTCTCGTGCGAAAGCATTGATACCTCAACTGGATGAAGGTGCTGTTTTCATAAACTCCATGGTGAAAAGTGATCCAGCAATGCCATTTGGAGGAGTGAAAAACTCTGGAATAGGTAGGGAACTTGGTGAATATGGTTTGAAATCTTTTGTGAATATCAAAAGTGTTTGGATAGAGAAATAATTTTTTTGGTTTCTGCACCTTAGAATGTAAAAAAAGAACTCTGTCATAATTCAGTCAAGGAAGGACTTCACGAAATGGATACAAAAACACCACCTCAACCCAATCGTATTTTGGTAGAAAATGACGGTTTGGTTGAATTCTATGAAAAAGTAATTTCACCTGAAACTGCAGATCTCTACTTTCAGCAATTGATGCAAGAAATTGCTTGGGAAAATGATCGTGTAAAGATTTTCGGGAAAGAATTTGTAACAAATCGCATGGTGGGCTGGTATGGCGATGAAGCTTTTTTGTACAAATACAGCAATACCACCAAAACTGCGCTGCCTTGGACAGCATTGTTATTGGAGATAAAAAGTATGGTAGAAAATGTTTCACACTGTAGTTTTAACTCATGCTTACTCAATCTCTACCCTACGGGTGAAGACGCTGTAGGCTGGCATAGTGACAGCGAAAAGGAATTGCAAAACAATGGTACAATTGCGGCTTTATCGCTTGGTGCTATTCGGCGATTTGATTTGAAACACAAAATCACTAAAGAATTGGTGAGCATAGATATGCTGCCAGGTAGCTTACTGTTGATGAAAGGGGAAACTCAAAAAAACTGGGTACACCGAATTTCAAAAACGAAAAAAGTGAAAGATGCACGAGTGAGCCTCACCTTCCGTACTGTGGTGAGCAAAATTTGAGGTTTGCGGCCTGATTAGCGCATCGCAACAATCGCTTTTGATAAAAAGCGAAACTAGCCGTGATGGAAGCGGTATCCTTGTGAAGTGCAAATCCTGACAAAACCCTTGCTGCAGGTACCGGGTCACGGCTCACCCGTGAGAGTGTGCCTGAAGCATGAGGTTTTGTGGATTTGCACGAACAAGATAATAGCGGACAGCACGAATAGCTCCAAAAAAAAATAAAAAAAATTAATACACTAAAATCAATGAACAAAAGACGGGGATATTTCACTTTTGCTAAAAAGAGATGTAAATAAAAACAGAATTTTAACAATTTTTGAGAAATGAGAGTCCTTTTGCTAAGAAATGATAAAAAACCAATATTATGGACTGAGTTTTATCTCTGAATTTGTAATTTTGCACAAGCATATACTTGAATATGAGTAAGAAAGTTTTGTTGATGATATTGGATGGTTGGGGTGAGACGCAAAATGCTTCTGTATCTGCCATTGCACAAGCGGAAACGCCATTTATAGACAGCTGCTACGAGAAGTATCCGCACACTTTGCTGAACACCAGTGGACTTGCGGTAGGTCTACCAGACGGCCAAATGGGCAATAGTGAAGTAGGGCACATAAATATAGGCGCCGGTAGAGTGGTGTACCAAAATCTGGCGAAAATTAACTTGGCTGTGGCTAATAATACGCTGGCAGAGGAACCTGCTCTGAAAACGGCTTTTGAAGTAGCCAAAAAATCAGGCAAAAAACTCCATTTTATTGGCTTGGTATCTGACGGTGGGGTACACTCGCACATCAACCACTTGAAAGGATTGCTGAGAGCTGCGGCGGATTGCGGAATTCACGAGAATGTATATGTACACGCCTTTACGGACGGTCGCGATTGCGACCCTATGAGCGGAAAGGCTTTTGTGGAGGAGCTGATGCAGTGCATGGAAGAAACTACAGGGCAACTTGCCACTGTGGTAGGCAGATACTTTGCAATGGATAGAGATAGACGATGGGAACGCGTGAAGGTGGCCTACGATGCTATGGTACATGGCGTTGGTGAGCCTTCTACAGATATAGCCAAGGCTATACAACAGTCTTATGACAAGGGAATAACCGATGAGTTTTTACTGCCAATTATTCACGTAAATGAAGATAATGCACCAATTGCAACCATAGAAGATGGCGATGTGGTGATCTCTTTCAACTTCCGTACAGATAGGCCAAGACAAATCACAGAAGCGCTTTTTGTTGAAGCTTTCCCAGAGCTGAATATGCATCCACTAGATATCTATTATGTGACTATGACGCAATATGATGAAAAGTATAGTCGCTGCCACGTGATTTATAGAGAGGAACAAGTGACGCACACCATGGGTGAAGTGCTTGAGGCTAATGGGAAAAAACAGATACGTATTGCAGAAACGGAAAAGTATCCGCACGTTACTTTCTTCTTCTCAGGCGGCAGAGAAGAGCCCTTTAATGGCGAAAAAAGAATTCTGTGCCCAAGCCCGAAGGATGTGGCTACCTACGATAAGAAACCGAAAATGGCAGCATTTGAAATCAGAGACAAAATAATACCTGAACTACAAAAGGCTGAAGCCGGCTTTATATGCTTGAACTTTGCCAATGCAGATATGGTAGGCCATACCGGCGATTTTGAAGCAGCAAAAAAAGCCTGTGAAACGGTGGATATGTGTGCAAGAGATATTGCAGAAGCTGCGCTGAGCGCCGGCTATAGTGTGTGCATAACGGCAGATCATGGCAATTCTGATGTGATGATCAATGAAGATGGATCACCTAATACGCAACACTCAACAAATCCTGTTCCTATGTTTTTCCTTTCAGACACGCCTGTAAGAGTGGAAAGTGGGGTTTTAGGCGATTTGGCACCGAGTATTCTACAATTTATGGACATAGAATTACCGGCTGAAATGACAGGAAATATAATCATACACAAGCAATGAGGATAGATAGTAAAATAATAGCGGTGGATTTTGATGGCACCATATGCGATGACGCTTATCCCAAGATAGGGAGAGCCAAAATGTTTGCCTTTGAAACATTAAAAAAGCTGCAACAGGATGGAC
The DNA here is from genome assembly GCA_030535475.1 of Weeksellaceae bacterium. Classification (GTDB taxonomy): domain Bacteria; phylum Bacteroidota; class Bacteroidia; order Flavobacteriales; family Weeksellaceae; genus JAUNRT01. The sequence goes on from JAUNRT010000027.1 coordinate 12,925, forward strand.
ATAGGTTGATTCTCTGGACATACCGCCATGGTGAGACATTGCAGGATGCAGTAGATTTTTGCCGAAAAAATGGAGTAGAGTTTTATGCTGTGAATCACAGCTTTGAGGGGGAAACATTTAATCCTGAAAAAGCGAGTAGAAAATTAAATGCAGACTACTTTATAGATGACAGAAATCTAGGTGGATTTCCCGGCTGGGGCGAGGTGTACCGCATCATCAATGAGAAAATAGAGTTTACAATAGAAGACCATTCCCAACCGAAACCTAGCCGCAAGAAAGGATTATTCGGTTTTTAAACAATATATTTTGAGTATTCTAAAATCAAAAGAGGAACTGGCACTGATGTACGAAAGTGCACAATTGGTGTCAAAAACTTTGGGCGAAATTGCCAAAATAATACAACCGGGTGTTACCACGCAGCAGATAAATGACTTGGGCAACACATACATAAGAGATCACGGTGGATACCCTGCTTTTTTAGGAATGTATGACTTCCCAAAGGAGCTTTGCATATCACCCAATGAGCAAGTGGTGCATGGCATACCCAATGATGTGCCACTACAAGAAGGCGATATTGTTTCTGTAGATTGTGGTGTGTATATGAACAATTTTTACGGTGACCATGCCTATACATTTCCTGTGGGGAACGTGAGCCCAGATGTAGAAAGACTACTGAAGGTCACCAAAGAAAGTTTGTATGAAGGCATGAGGCAATTCAAAGAAGGAAATCGTGTAGGTGATATTGGCTATGCTATTCAGAAACATTGTGAAAAAGCCGGATATGGTGTTGTAAGAGAACTTGTAGGTCATGGACTTGGTCGCACAATGCATGAAGACCCTCAAGTGCCTAATTATGGCAGACGCCATTCTGGGAAGAAGCTAGTGAATGGTATGACGCTAGCTTTAGAACCCATGATAAATATGGGAACACATAGAGTAGATTTTCACAAAGATGGATGGACAATCACCACCAAAGACAAAAAATATTCTGCACACTATGAGCACAATGTGGCCATGATAGGCGGCAAGCCAAGATTGCTCTCTACCTTTCAATACATATATGATGCGCTAGGTATAGAAACAGATGAAGAGCAAGAGTTTTTGTGGGAACCCAGTGAGGCATGAAAAGCTCTTTGATGAAATTGGCATTGAGAAATGTGCCAAGAACTTGGCTGATAAAAGGCAGCGAATGGCTACGACCACTGCTGCTGCTTTGGTATCGAGGCAATAATTTTCAAGACCCAATAGATGGTAGCAATTTCAGTAAGATGCTACCCTATGGCTATGAGAAATCCCGTGCAAACGCACTCTCACCTTCTACCCTATCACTTGAGCGCCACCGGCTATTGTGGCTCTACCTTCAAAATGAAACCAATTTTTTCACAGACTCATTAAGCGTACTGCACATTGCTCCAGAACAATGTTTTGTGCATAGATTCAAGAAGTTGAAACATCACAATTACGTGACTGCAGACATAGAATCGCCATTGGCTGATGTGAAGGCGGATATCACCAACTTGCCTTTTGACAACCAGACTTTTGATGTTGTACTCTGCAATCATGTCTTGGAGCATGTTGTGGAGGACAGCAAAGCTATGGAAGAGATTTACCGTGTCATGAAAAACGGCGCTTGGGCGGTGCTTCAAATCCCACTATATGCCAATCAAGCCGAAACTTATGAGGATTTCAGCATCACAGATCCAGAAGAGAGAAGGAAACACTTTGGACAGTATGATCACGTGCGCAAATATGGCATGGACTATTTCCGCAGATTGCAGGAGGCCGGTTTTAGGGTAGAAAAGGTACAATATGCCCAAAGTCTCAGTGAAGACGAAATTCGCAAATACAGCGTAGTGGCAGATGAAATCATCCCTGTGGTATTCAAAGATTGAGCATAAACAGCGCATGTGTCGCAAAAAATAAATATGCTCATTAGGGCAGATTTATTTGTATTTTCATTATAAATTGGGATTACTGTTGCATAGCTAGCATTTGCTTTTCTATGAGTGCAAGCTTCTCTAGCGAATCACTCTCTTTCTTTCTTTCCATAGCCACAACTTGCTCAGGCGCACCACTTACAAATTTCTCGTTGCTCAATTTCTTTCTTACAGATTCTAGGAATTTCTGCTGATACTCCTTCTCTTGCTGCAACTTTTGCAACTCAGCTTCTGTATCAATAAAGCTACCAATATCTGCAAACAATTCCAGTGTACCTACTCTGAATGATTGCCAAGATTGCATGTCTTCATCGCTATTTTGCAATTGTGTATTGGCTAGTTTTTGAATGATTTCCGGGAAAAGGTTATCCAAAGAATTTGTGCGAATTTCAAGCACTTCTTTAGGGCTAATCCCTTTTTCATTTCTCAAGTTTCGGATTGCCGTAACCACTTCAATTGTGGTGCTAAACTTCTTGTTGAGCTCGGCATCAAAAGCGCTAGATTTTGGGTAATCTGCAATGATGATTGCATCCTTTTTATCTCTATTCCCTGTTAAATGCCAAATTTCTTCAGTGATAAATGGCATAAATGGATGAAGCAATTTCATCAATTGCTCTAGGTGTCCTATAGCTTGTGCTTTACTTTTTGCATCAATAGGCTCACCATAAGCAGGTTTTATAGCCTCAAGATATACAGAGCAGTAATCATCCCAAATCAACTTATACAAAGTCATAAGTGCATCAGAAATTCTAAATTTTTCAAAATTAGATTCCATATCAGCCAAGGCTTCTTGCATTTGAGACCCAAACCATTCATTGGCTATTTGCGCAGCCGCTTCTTGTTCTTTGTCAGCAGTTTCCCATCCTTGAATCAGTCTAAAAGCATTCCAAATTTTATTGGCAAAATTTCTCCCTTGTAGGCATAGCTCCTCATCAAAGAGCAAATCATTACCGGCGCTGGCGCTAAGCATAAGGCCAACACGCACGCCATCTGCTCCATATTGTTCTATCAATTGTAATGGATCCGGAGAATTCCCGAGTGATTTAGACATTTTACGTCGCAATTTATCGCGTACAATTCCTGTGAAATACACATTCTTGAATGGTGGCTGCTCACGGTAATGGTATCCGGACATCACCATACGTGCAACCCAAAAGAAAATAATATCCGGTCCTGTCACCAAATCCTGGGTTGGATAATAATAATTGATTTCCGCATTGTCAGGCTGGTTGATGCCATCAAAAACAGAAATAGGCCAAATCCATGATGAGAACCAAGTGTCCAGGGCATCTTCATCTTGTTTAAGTTCATCTTTTGTGATGTCTCTTCCTAATTTTACCTTCGCTTTTTCAACAGCAGTTTCCAGATTTTCTGCCACTACAAAATCTTCAATTCCTTTTCCATAAAAATAGGCAGGTATTCTGTGACCCCACCAAAGTTGGCGACTTATATTCCAGTCTTGAATATTGTTGAGCCAGTGATTCCAGGTATTCACATATCTTTCAGGAAAGAGTTTTAACTCATCTTTTTCCACCGCATTTAGTGCTTGATTGGCAAATTCTTGCATGCGCAAATACCACTGTACAGAGAGTTTAGGCTCTATCACTGCCCCAGTGCGTTCAGAGGTTCCAACTTTATTGGTGTATTGTTCAGTTTTTAACAAAAATCCTTGTTCATCCAATTCTTTTGCAAAGGCTTTACGCACGTCAAAGCGGTCTCTGCCTTCATAGTGTAGTCCATGATGATTAAGTTTACCGTCATCATCCAAAGCGTCAATGATTTCAAGATTGTGTTTTTGACCTAGAGCGTAATCATTAATATCATGAGCCGGTGTGATTTTCAAAGCACCGGTACCAAATTCCATATCAACATAATCGTCACCAATTACAGGAATTGTACGGTTCACAATAGGAATTGTCACCGTTTTGCCAATAAATTTAGCCAGTCTTTCATCATTTGGGTTCACGGCTAAGGCTGTGTCACCAAAGATAGTTTCCGGTCGCGTTGTGGCAACGGTAATAAACTCTTGCGAATCGCTTAAAGCATATTTCACAAAATATAGATTTCCGCTTTTTTCTACATAGTTCACCTCTTCATCTGAGATATTAGTTTTGGCTTGCGGATCCCAATTTACCATACGGTATCCTCTGTATATCAAGCCTTTTTCATGCAAATCCACAAAAACGCGAATTACAGATTCATACATCTTATCATCTAATGTGAACCTTGTTCTTTCCCAATCACAAGAAGCGCCCAACTTTTTGAGTTGCTCTAGAATGATACCGCCATGTTCATGGGTCCACTCCCAAGCGTGCTCTAAAAACTCTTCGCGGCTCACATCAGATTTGTTAATGCCCTTTTCTTTCAATCTATTTACCACTTTGGCTTCTGTAGCTATAGAAGCATGGTCTGTACCCGGCACCCAGCAGGCATTATAGCCGGACATTCTAGCTTTTCTTATGAGAATGTCTTGTATAGTATTGTTGAGCATATGCCCCATGTGCAGTACACCCGTTACGTTGGGTGGAGGTATTACGATGGTATAAGAAGGTCTTTCATCTGGCTCAGAGTGAAAGAAGCCTTTCTCCATCCAGTAGCTGTACCATTTTTTTTCTATCTCGGTAGGTGCGTATTTAGAGTCAATTTGCATGATTGGTATATTTTTTGAAAAATAATATCAGTTGCAAAAATAATGGATAATTTTTGTAAAAGAATTTATGTAATTTTGAACTTTAAAAACAAATAAAATATTGCCATGAAAAAATTATTATTGTTAGGTGTATTTTCATTGATAGGTTTTGTAGGTCTACAAGCACAAGAGATTTCATTTGAAAAAGATGAAATCCAGTATGGAGAGATAGCTCAGGGCGCTAATGGTGAAAGAGTTTTCAAATTCACCAATACAGGAACTGCACCTTTGATTATCACCAACGTTACTTCTACTTGCGGCTGCACAGTGCCTGCTTATCCTACTGATCCAATTTTGCCTAACCAAACCGGTGAAATCAAGGTGAAGTATGACACCAAAAGAATTGGAGCTTTCAACAAAGCTATAGACATTCAAAGCAATGCTGTGACCAATAGCAGAAAAATCATTCGCATAAAAGGTACCGTGCTTAAGCCGGCTGGAGCTTAATTATCAGCTTCAAAAGGGTCAGCAAGCCTAAATTGCGTTTTAAAAACTTTACCGTCTCTTTTCAAAGAGACGGTTACTTTTTTTCCGGGACGTTGATTTATCTTTTCAAAAATAGCATTAACTCCCAAATCCGGAGCAAAATTACCATTTAGATAATCCAAATAATCACCTTTTCGCACTCCGGCATTATATGCAGGGGAATTTTCCCGTACGTTGACTATTTGGATGAGTGGTAAATGATGAAAAGGTTTTATGATAGTGATTCCAGACAGATTATGATAAATCACTCGGTTTATATTTCTATTGGTTCTATGCAAAACTCTGCTATTGGGATAATCAAACACCAAATGAAATCTACTGAGCAACTCACCCCCAATGCTACCTTTTCTACCGGGTGTTCTGGTTAGATTTTGAATAGAAAGAGAGTCTGGAAATGCTCCGGGAATTCGCTCCAGTTTACGATTAAATACATCAATGATTTCAGCTCGAGCCCGCCTGCCGGTGATCTCACCTACCAATCCATATCCCAATGTATCAATAAAATTGGGTTCAGGAATTTTCAAATCTTCATCAAAATCCTGAAAAAGCCAAAAACTATCCCAGCCACCACTATCCAGCAATACTAGTTTTTCTTTTAAGCTATCTTTATCTGTCAATTGAAATTGAGCATGTACATAAGGCTTTCTTTGATGCATTTCAAATGGGGTAACATCATATCGTCTGAACTTTCGAGACTCAATGGCGGCAAAATATGCCGGTTGATAAAAAGTTAAGCGTTTGGTTACGTAATTTATCTCCACCACAAAGTCTTTCAAAATTTCGTAGCCTATCACACCATGCACCGGAATCCCCATGCGCTCGCTCAATTGCAGTTTAGAATCCATAAGTAGCAAAATCTGCGCATCTTCATACATAGCTCTGCCAAACCTCAGTTGATTATTACGTGAATCATACAACTCTACACCCATACCTTTTCCCAAACCTCCGAGAAGGATGGTTTTTCCTTCCCTTATGATAAGTTCGTCTATATTGGTATAGTCTGTAATCAGTGTATAGCCGGATCCGCTATCAAGTATGAAGTTTAGGGTTGCAGAAGAGTTCACCTCCACCTCCATCACAATCAGATTGTTGATCAACTGAAAAGGGATAGTGAAGGATTTTCTTGAACTTTGCACAGTACTACGGCTCAGTTCCTGCGCACAAAGCCCGGAAGAAAGCAGAAAAAAAATGAATAAATAAAAAAACTTCATGCCCGATTCACATTACAAAATTTGAACCAAGCATGAAGAGTGCAAGTAAGGTTATCCTTACTATTATTGATTAGATCTGAACCTTTGTTGGATCTTATCCACTACGAACGGAGTTGCTAAAGCCACTCCGGCGGTAAGAATAAGTTTAGGAATTCCACCCAATCTAAATCGTGTTACAGCTGCACTTGCCACGAGGGTAAGAATTGCTTTCACACTTTCGTCCATCAATTCATTACGAGAATTTTCGTTCTTGTCAAAGATATTATATCCAGAACCTCCTTTCCCTTTAGAAAATTTAGTGATGGTGGACATTAATCCTTCAAACGGATTATCAAGTCCTTGATCTAGTTGAGCTCGAAGGTCTTCCTTCCTCCTGCGTAGTTCATCTATATTGCTTACGTTACTCATAATTTCAATCTTCTGATTTTGGTTTGTCATCTTCGCTTAGAGAAGCCTCTATAGCTATATTTACTATCATATTTTGTACTTGTTTCCTAAACATCATCAGTAGGCCGGCCAGTAGCAGGTAAATCCCACTCATGATTAGAAAACCAAAGCCAAACCCTACCAGTTTAGAGAAAAAATACGCTCCTGCAAAACTCAGTAGTAGAATAAAGAACAGTGCAAATACCAGAAGCATCATGAAGTAGACAATTCTAGAAGCCACTCGCCCAATAGTTTCTACTGTTTCGAGTTTGACCAAGTTTATGCGGTCATTTACATAATTTCTTACGTTGGATATCATAGAACAATTTTAGGGATTATACACCTAAACTGTCCTCAGCTTCCTTAAGTTCCGCTTCAGTTCTACGTAGTTTATCTTCAAGGTCTGCGCGTACCTGCTTAGCCTTGTCGCTGAAATCATCAGCATACTTAGCGATTTCATCTCTCAAACGGTCAGCTTCGTCCACTAGATACTCTCTAGTTTCTTTTCCACTCTGTGGAGCTAGCAACAATGCTGCTACTGCACCAGCCAAAGCACCAATAAATAAACTGCCTAATACTTGTCCTGTTTCTCTAGATGTCATAATTTTTAATTTTAATTGTTTAGTATTGTTAAATTCGCAACAACAATGCCATATTTAGTATTTTTGCAACAAATCATAAACATTTTTATATGCCTACATTATCCAAAAATGCAGGGCTCATGCCAGCATCTCCCATTCGCAAACTCATTCCCAGTGCAGATATCGCCACTAAAAAAGGCCATCATGTTTATTACCTAAACATTGGACAACCAGACATCCAAAGTCCGCAACCTGCAATTGACGCACTGCATAATTGGCAAGAAAATGTTATCTCATATACACGCTCAGAAGGCACGGTAGAGTACAGACAAGCGCTCGCAAAGTACTTCAACTCTGTAGGCTTAGAAGACCTGAAGCCGGAAAACTTTATGATCACCAATGGCGGATCAGAAGCTCTCATTTTTGTCATCAATCTCATTGCCAACCCAGGTGATGAAATCATAATCCCGGAACCCTTCTACGCCAACTACAACGGTTTTGCAGTGCAAGCCGGTGTGAAGGTTGTTCCTATCAACTCCAGTATTCAAGACGGATTTGCTCTGCCGGACATAGATTCTTTTGAAGAGAAAATCAATGAGAAAACCAAGGCAATCATTATATGTCATCCAGGCAATCCAACCGGATATTTATATACACAAGAAGAATTGCTCAAACTTAAAAATCTCGCAATCAAGCACAACCTGTTTCTTATATCAGATGAGGTTTACCGTGAGTTCACATATGATGCCACGCATCACTCTATCTTAGAATTCAAAGATTTTGAAGATCACGCAATAGTCATAGACTCAGAGTCCAAAAGATTTAGCATGTGCGGCATACGCCTCGGCGCCATCATCACACGCAACCAAGAACTCCTGCAATACGCCATGCGCTTTGCACAAGCCAGGCTTAGCCCGGTGCTCATCAGCCAAGTTATAGCTACTGCAGCACATGATTCACCACGAGAATATCTTGCAGAAGCACAGAAAAAATACCAAGCCAGAAGAGATTTTGTAGTAGAAGCACTCAACAAAATCCCCGGTGTATTTGCGCCAAAGCCACGAGGAGCATTCTATTGTGTAGCCTCACTGCCGGTAGAAGATGCAGAAGACTTTGCACAATGGATGCTAGAAGAATTTGACTATCAAGGAGACACATTGATGGTGGCACCAGCCACCGGATTCTATTCCACTCCAGGGGCCGGCAAAAATGAAGTGCGCATAGCCTATGTTTTAGACATTCCAGAACTTCAGAAGGCCATAAAGGTTCTTGAAGAAGCTCTCAAAGCATACAACAACAGATAAGCACCTCATCCTTTGCAGCTAGAACATAACAAGCGCATACAGCACCTCAACACCATGGCTATAGATGTACAGGCAGAAAACTTTCTGTCTGTTACATCTATTGATCAATTGCAGCAATTCCTGCAACAAGAACATCTCCCACAACCCATTCACATAATAGGCGGTGGCAGCAATATAGTATATACACAAGACATTCCCGGCACACTCCTATCCATAGACATCAAAGGCATTACAGAAAGCCATGTGAGTGAAAATGAAGTGCACATCACAGCCGCAGCCGGTGAAGTATGGCACGACCTTGTGGACTACGCACTTGATAGAAATTACGGAGGCATAGAAAATCTCACCCTCATTCCGGGAAAGACAGGTGCCGCTCCCATGCAAAACATTGGTGCATATGGCGTAGAAATCAAAGACGTCCTTACATCCGTCACCACCGTACACAGAGCTACCGGACAGCAACATCTTTTCACCAATGAGCAATGTCAATTAGGCTATCGTGAGTCAATTTTCAAAAACCAATTGCGTGATCAGCATATCATTACGTCCATCACCATTGCGCTCACCAAGCACACCCACACACTCCATTTGGAGTATGGTGCCATACATCAAGAACTTCAAAAACACCATATACACAATCCCGGCATATCAGACGTGAGCCATGCCGTTGCCACCATCAGGCGCAGCAAACTACCAGACCCCAAGCACATCCCCAATTGTGGCAGCTTTTTCAAAAACCCCATAATCCCGCTCACTCAGCTACAGCCCATATTAGAGAAGTATGCAGACGCACCACACTTCCCCATCGGTGCACAATATGCCAAAATACCCGCAGCATGGCTCATACAACAAGCCGGCTGGAAGGGCTTTCGCAACCAAACAGTAGGTGTGCATGACCTGCAACCCTTAGTGCTCATCAACCACAATCATGGCACCGGTGTGCACATATATCAACTCTCAGAAGACATCAAAAACAGCGTAGCCCATCAGTTTGGAATAATTTTAGAAAGAGAAGTCAACATCATCTAAGCATCCATATCTCATGAAAAATCTTTTCATCATCACCTTCCTCCTGCTCATACTGTCACTGCTAGTATCCTGCAGCCCAACGCGCGTCACCACAGATTATGACAGAAATGTATATTTCAGTCAATTCAAAACCTTCGGATTCTATGCCAATACAGAAGTCACAAACCTCAGTCAGCTAGATCAGCGCAGAGTTTTGGAAGCCATCTCCAGTGAATTGCAAAAAAGAGGTCTGCAACCCAATGAGACCAATCCGCAACTACTCATAGACGTACAAGGCTCACAGCAGCAGACACAGCGCCAAAATGCCAGTATAGGCTTAGGGGGCGGTAGTTGGGGCAGACGCGGTGGCGGTGGTGTCAATGTAGGCATTCCCATCCGCACCACACAGCTACAAAAATCCATAGTCATAGACATTGTCCAAGCACAAACAGAGCAGCTCATATGGCAAGGTGTCATAGACCAGACCACAGGCACACGCGCAGACAGCGAGCAAAAAATCCAAGAAGCAGTAAGCAAGGTCTTCAAAGACTTCCCACCTAAGTAATTTGGCCACATAATCTTTATTTTTTTTAGATTTGGGCGGCACCCTTTTCTGGGCAGCTTATGGTTAGGTTTCACTGCATAATATTTTTGTGAAGTAAACCGCCTAGATTTTCATCAAACATCTAGAAACCTGCCCATAAAAAGGGTCGGTGTTCGGCTACAAGTACGCAGTCTTGTGGCTACAAAAAATGTCGCAAAATCGGTTTTTGTTAATCTCGCAACCCGCTTTGCTCCTTTTTTGTAGAGCCACAATCCTTTGCGCGCTTTTCGCCTACCACCTGCCGCGCTCCGATTGGCGATTGAAGAAAAAAATATTTGAATATACATCGCACCAATAATTTGCATAAAAAATGTTTCTTTTAAAAAATAAAGCATGGCGTAGCCATGCTGTGGCAGGGACATGAGCGGTATCCTTGTGCAGACAAAACCTCTGCGACACCGCCGCTGCCGGTACCGGGTCCCGGCCAATCCGGGAGAGTGTGCCGGCAGCGGCTGGTGGAGCTGGTTTTGGCAAACAAGATTTAGCTCAATGGCCCGGTCCATAGCAAAAAAATCCCGGCGTAGCCGTTTTTTTGCTATGGAGCCACCCAAATAAAAAAATTAATAAACTCTTTATGTTGAAGAAAGTAGCGTTGGAAATCATTTGAAAATTTATTTGATCCTAAATTGGTTTCTTTTATAGTAATTTCAGTTAAATTAAAGGGATAAAAAATTGCTTTATGACTTGTATGGCTCAAAATTGAACATTGATCAAGACCGGCAATTTTGATATTGTATTAAAACTGGTCTTAGCTGAGTTCAGTAACTACTAGAACACGAGTTTTTGGCTAATTTAGCCACTTAATGATGTAACGTTCATTCTCACTTACAAAAAACTAACAACAAAAAACCAACTGCAATGTCTGAACCTAATTCACTTTTTGCAAAAATTCATATCACCAAAGAAAATTTTGATAATTTTCTAAAAGCCTCCCCGACTACTCCCAAATTAGATGAAAATTGGCTACAATGGTGGGATTCAAGGGAAATGCATGACTCTGCCCAGTTGGAAGAAAAAAATCTTATTGCCTATCCGGAATCTACTAATGAGGCCATAATTGAGTGGTGGAAGGGAGATAGGTATAGCTTCACATTTTCTGATTATGATTTGGAGAATGAAATCTGGAATTTTGGGATTTATATGTTTTCTGAGAATTATTATGAAATGATTCCCGGGCTGGCTTTTCTAAAAAGTATGGCGGAATTGAAAACGAAAAACGAAGAAGATTTTGCCATAGTATATAACTTTCACTGGATAGGTGACGATGTGAGCGCATTCATACTATATAAAAACATTGAGGCTCTGATAGATATCAAAGTGCAATCTACGGAAGATATTGATCCTAAATTCATAGGCTATGCAAATGAATATTTGGAGAAAAAAATGAAACAATTTGTAGAAGGAGTGGAAGATTCTGACTAATGACTTGCGTTCTGCTCTACGGAATACATCTTTCAGAAAAGTAAATAAGTTCCACAACTCCCTATTCGACTATTCTTGTTTCTTAACCTCTATTTTTCAAAAAAAATTACGCATTTCTGTGGGAAGCAATCTGCAAGAAATCATCCGCGTACATCAGCGAAAAAGGAGTGCTGATCTGCTAAATAAATGAAGTTTAGATGCTGTGTTATGAATACGTTAGTTATCTTTTTTGAAAAGGTGAGAGTAAGAAATAGTTTCATTCTATATTACACTTCTTAAATGGAATACTAATATCACAACGCTACTGTTTCAGCGCAGATTTCAAAAATTCTACAGTTTTTTGCATTACATCATCAGGTTTTTCTTTGTGTGGGGTGTGTCCAACATCTGGAATAATCAAATGATCTGTAAAGGGATTTATTTTGTCTAAAGTTTTATGCATCTGTTGCAGTGTTCCGTATTCATCTTTTTCGCCTTGGATAAATAAAACGGGACACTCTATTGTATGCAAAATACTTTCGATACTCCACATACGATAGTCTTCCCGCAACCATGTTTCTGTCCAAGCATTGAATAAGGTATCAGTATTGTCACCATGATATCTCTCAAGTCTTTCTTTCAAATTTGTAGTGGCATAGGATTCTTTGGCAGAACGGACGCCTTCTAAGGTGATGCCTTCTACAAAAATATGTGCCGCTTCCACAATTATAGCAGAAAAGTAATCAGGATACTTGGCCGCAGCCCATAAAGCTATTGTACCACCATCGCAATGACCGAATACTATAGGCCTTTCAATATTTCGTTTTTTCAGTAAATCAATAAGGAATTCCGCTTCAATTTCCATATAATTGACTGGTCGCTCATGTGTGGGCATAGCATCAGATTTCCCATACCCTAAGCGATCGTAGCTCAACCAGTTGCAACCAATTTTTTGCGCCAATTTTTCGGGAAAATCACGCCAAAGCTCTGTGCTACCTAGGCTATCGTGTAAGAAAACTAGGGTAGATTGGCCTGGATGATTTTCGTGATGCTCAACATATATATTCTTTCCATTTAGATTGATGCTTTCTTTCACTGTGTAGATTTACCGCGTGGCTAATATAGAAAATTGCATTTTTTTGTATTAGAAAATCATAAAATTCAGTCTATTTCGTAAATAAAAATTGACTAAAAAAAATTCCGCTCAGAGCGGAATTTCTTTAGAATTTTTTTCAGTGAAAATTAGTTCTCAAATTAGAAACCAAATTTCCCATTCTGATTCTTCCATGTTTCTTTTGGAGCAATTGTTTCAATTACATCCCAATGTTCCACGATTTTGCCATTTTCCACTCTGAATAAGTCATAGAATGAAGTGTGTTCACCAGCAAAAGTACCTTCACTTACGGTAAGAACAAAATTACCTTCGCCCAATACCTTATGCACTGTATCATACTCCATATTTATCCCTTGCGAAGCCATGGCTTCAAGAGCGCTTCCCAAGCCAGAAAGTCCGTCTGCTATTTGGGGATTGTGTTGAATGTATTTGTCTCCTTCAAAATACCCTGCAAGCTTTTCCATTTTACCATTCACTAAAATATCTTCAACGAAATTATTTACAAGTGTTTTATTTTCTTCAGTTTTCTCTATGTCTGCTATCTCAGTAGAACCATCTATCATAGAACGACCACTGGGGTTTTTATCAGACGCTGTCTCTTGAAGATTGTCCCAATGTTCAACGATTTTCCCATTTTCAAAACGGAATATATCAAATCCGATTTTTGGTCCAAAGAAATCATATTCCGTATGTGCAAAAACATAGTCGCCATCTTGAAAAACTCTTACGGTATTCACTTTGGCAGAGTTTGGCGGTAGTTGAGCCAAAGTTGCACCAAAACCTTCCAGTCCATCTGCAATCCCTAGATTGTGCTGTTTATAACTCTCAGGGTTGATAACTGCTACAGGTTCTTGTGCGCCTGTTTCTATTGCTTTCAATAAATCTGCTACTTGTTGCTTTTTGTTTGATTCCATTTTGTGAATATTTGTGTTTTGTTCATGTTTTGTTTCTGAGTTGCAGGAAAGTAAAAATATACTCCCTACCAAAGCTGCAATTGCTAATTTTCCATTCATTGTAAATCTTGTTATTTTTGATAATGCAAAGATGCAGCAGTTATACCCCTATGGAAAGGTAGAAAAAAAGCTTTTTATGATACTTTTATGCCATTCTGGAAATTAACCTAAACTGTTTCGGCGTCATGTCTTCATGTTTGCGAAAATACTTATTGAAATTTGTAGGCTCTTCAAAACCAAGTGAGTAACAAATTTCTTTTACACTATCTGAAGAGTAATTCAACATGCGTTTTGCCTCAAGCATTATACGCTCATCAATGATACTCTTTGGTGTTTTACCTAATATTTTTGATGTAGCTAAATTTAGTTTCTTCTCTGTTACACCTAATTTATTGGCGTAATAAGACACCATTTTTTCCTTTCTAAAATCAATTTCAAGTTCATTTCTGAATTCTAAAACGCAATCTAGCTCTGCGCTATTTTGTTGAAAAGTAAAGTTTGAGTGAGAACGTTCACGCTCGGCAAACAATATTAAGTTATGCAACATGTTTTTCAGTAAGAATTCTTGCCAACGATCTTTGTTCCGAGTAAACTCCGTCTCCAAATCTTCAAAAATTCGAGTCAGAAAAACAGATTTATCTGTAATTCTGCTTTCTGAAAATGGTAGTAGTTTATCAAAAAAAATGGTTTTTCGCAGAAAATCAAGATCAGCGATAGTTTTAGCAAAAAAACTCTCAGTGAAAAATATAATTTTTCCTCCAAATTCATTCTCAGAATCATATTGTAGAATAGAATCTTTATTGATAAAAATTAGCGAGCCCGGTTCTACATTCACGCTTGTGTAGTCTATCATATGTTTAGAAGACCCATATTGAAACCAAACAATCTGATAAAAACCTGCGCGATGAATTTTTGTCATCATTTCTTGTTTTCTAAGAAATAATTCGCGCAAATCTGTAATTTCAAACTCAATGCTTTCCTCGTGGCTAAAATTATATTTTGAGATTTCGTTTTGCAAGCAAGGGATTTTGAAAGATTACTGAACCCAAATGTAAAAATTTTCTTTATACACCTATTATTCCATCGCCTAGGAAATTTGATACTAAACTAAGGGAAGAATCAACCCTGTTCATTTCGTGAAAATCCGTGTTAGGAAAAACATGCTAATGTTTAGCAAAATTCTCAACTAATCTACGTAAGAATTATTCTTTTTTCTAATATTACCATAAATGCAAAACACTCATCTATT
>JAUNRT010000114.1 GCA_030535475.1 Weeksellaceae bacterium
ATATTACTTCAAAATTTTCATTATGCATGGCTTATAAGCGGATGTTGTGCACAAGAGCCGATTCCTTATCAACTTGATTGTAGATTACCCATTTCCAGCTCATTAGCCTGTTCCTTACCGGAATTTGAATGTATGATTTTTATCATTTTACAGGGTAGAAAAGCTGCTTGATAGAAATTTTATTTATATTTGTTCTAAATAAAAATACATGAAGGATTTTCTGTCTCTTGGTATGTTGCTTATAATGTTTGTGGGGTTTGCGCAAAATAATGCTTTTCTGAATCGCGGTTATTGGAGTACTAATACTTCTGTTGCAGATGTGCAAAAGACGATAGCAGAAGGAAACGACCCTACAGAGCGAAATGCGGGAGGTTTTGATGCCACCGTGCTTGCCATAAATTCGAAGGCGCCAATGGAGACCATAAAATATTTGCTCTCTATTGAAGGAAATCCTGTAGATAAGATGACGCATGATGGTAGAAACTACTTGATGTGGGCGTCTTTTCAAGGCAATTATGAATTGGTGCAATACCTCATAAGCCAAGGTTCTGATGTGCGATGGAAAGATGATAAAGGCAATGACATTATCACGTACACTGCTACGGGTGGCAACACAGATCCGAAGTTGTATGAACTCTATAAATCTCATGGTTTTGTACTGAAAAATAGTACAAGAAATGGTGCAAATGCACTTCTACTTGCTGCGCCAAGTATCTCAGATTTGCAAGAACTGAAGTATTTCATAGACAACGACATGCAATTGGCTGATGTGGATGAGCAAGGCAACAATGTATTTCACATGGTGGCAACTAAAGGAAATACTACTGTGATGCAACAATTGATGAATGCAGGAATAGATGCACATGCAGTGAACAAAGTTGTAGAGAATGCGCTATTCATGGCTGCGAAAGGCGCCAGAGGACACAGCAATGGATTGGAAGTATTTCAGTTCCTAGCTGAGCAAAAGATTAATCCTCTCCAAAAAGACTCTCAAGGTAATACGCTGATGCATGTACTGGCCATGCGCAATTCTGATTGGTCGATTTTTGAATATTTCGCCACATTGGGATTGGATATGAATTCTCTTAATCACAACAATGAGACACCATACTTACTAGCATTGAAAAACAATAATGAAAAAGTGTTGAATGCTTTGTATGCAGTGAATAAGGATTTTGCATTGAGCACCAAGGATGGTCACACAGCATTGAGCTATGCTGTAATGTCTCACAATGCAGAGCAAGTGCAGAAACTCATTGATTCTAAGCAAAACTTAATGGTTACCAATCAGGATGGTGCTACACTGATGCAATTGTTGATTGAAAATTATAATCCAAGGAAATCTAAGGAGTTTGAAAGAATTTTTGCAATCTTGAGTGATGCGAATGTAGGTGTTTCTCCAACACAAAATAATGGAAACAATCTATATCATACGGTGGTAGTTAAAAATCATGTAAACCTCATCTCCTACCTCAAGTCACTGAATCTTGACATAAATCAACGAAATGATGAAGGTCTAACGCCATTGCACCTAGCAGCGATGAAAGCTACAGACCTTAATACGATCAAAACGCTGTTGCAAAACGGAGCTGACCCTAAAATCAAAACAGAGTTTGGAGAAGATATCACAGAACTTGTAATGGAAAATGAGTTGCTTGATGTCTCTGAAAATGATTTGAAATCACTAACGCTCGTTAACAAACTATAATCTATAAACAAACTAAGACTGAAGATGAAAAATATCCTGAAATATACTTTATATCTAGTTTTATTTATTGGAATATCTTCTTTCACCTTGAAAAGTGATGCCGCAAACAAGCAATACAAAGTGCTTGTGCAAATGAAAAACTACAGCGGTGAAGGTGCATATATAGTGGTGTCTGTGATCAATGATAAGAACCAATATGTAAAAACACTGCAATTAATAGGTGATGACAAACAGTGGTTCAACACACTTAAAAGCTGGTGGGCATTTCATGCGAAAAGGAAACTTTCTGATATAGACGCTATTTCCGGAGCTACTGTGTCCGGAGGTGAACGTTCTACTTTCACACTAAATATTTCTGAAGCTTGGATGAACAAAGGTTACAAATTGCGTTTTGAAACAGCAGTAGAAGAGGTAAACTACTATACCAGTGATGTAGAAATTCCACTAACCACAGCCGGACTGAGTACAAGACCGGAAGGAAAAGGCTTTATACGCTATGTACGCTTGATGCCTACAAGGTAATACGCCAAGCGGCAAATTACTCTCAACAAAATGATTTGGTATGGGGAGGTCAAGTGATGGGATTTGATCTCCCTTACCAATTTTTAATTTATTCCATAAATCTTGCGTTCTAAATCTATGCTCAAAAAAATTTGGAGATATTGTCACCTATACTTAGCGGTATCTACAGCGCTATTTATGCTTTTGGCTACGCTCACCGGAATTGTATTAGCATTTGAGCCTATACAAACCCGTTTGCAGTATGCTCACCAGGAAAACTTACAAGACATAAGTCTAGCTGAAATTATCCCCAAAACACAAGAGCATTTTGATGAAGTGCTTGACATGAAACGCACTTCAGATGATTTGATAATAATCTCTGGCTATAGCTTAGAGAATGATATTGATGGTGAATTTCTACTGGATCTCACTGAAGGTGCTCCCGCTGGTACTGTTGAAAAACAGACAGAGTTTTTTGAGTTTGTTACCAACCTGCATAGGTCGCTTTTTCTGAAAACCACCGGACGCTGGATTGTAGGTTTGAACTCTCTGGCGCTTTTTGGTATAGCCATAAGTGGGCTTATGTTGATTGTTCGCAGACAGAATGGCTGGAAAAACTTTTTTCGCCGTGTAATTCGACTTGATTTCCCTTCGTATTCACATGTTGTACTTGGACGATGGATGCTGATCCCAATTGCAATTGTGGCTATGAGCGCAGTACTACTGTTTGCTCTCAGATTTGAATTTATTCCTTTTGCTGAAGACACTCAAAGAATTTATGAGGAAGACCTTCAAATGGAAACCATTAATGTATCTGAATTTCCGGTATTTCAGGAAAAAACTCTTGCTGATTTCAAATCACTAGAGTACCCTTTTTCGGAGTTTGAAGAAGATCCATACATTTTGCTGTTACAAGATAAGGAACTCCACATCCATCAATACACTGGGCAGATTCTCGAAGAAAAAATCCTTTCTAGCCAAAGTGCTTGGTATGATCTTAACTTGTTTCTACACACCGGCAAAGGAAGTATTGTATGGTCGGTGATATTGCTATTGACCGGCATAAGCATACTATATTTTATGTATTCAGGTATGCAGATGGCGATTCCCAGATTTAAGAAAAAAGCCTCAAACCAGTTTTCATCACAAGAAGCTGAGGTGGTAGTTTTATACGGTTCTGAAAGCGGTACCACTCAACACTACGCTACTGCATTCTACAAATCGCTATTAAATGTGGGTGCCAAAGCCTATCTAGCCAACCTCAACCAATATCGAAGCTTCCCAGCCATGAAACATCTCGTAGTTATGACATCTACCCATGGACATGGTGAGGCGCCGCACAATGCAGATAAATTCCTCCGTCATCTACAGAACAACCAGCCTCAATCGCCTGCACATTTCTCTGTTCTTGGATTTGGGTCTAGTCAGTATGAGAAATTCTGTGAATATGCTAAAGTGGTTGCAGATCGTTTGCAAAACACACCAAATCTTCAGGAAATCATTGAACCAATTTATGTAGATCATCAGTCAGAAGAGCAAGTAATGGAGTGGTGGCAAAACTGGAATAGAGCCAGCAACATTCATGCAAGTATCCCGGAAAAATTAGCGCCCAAAAAAGCTGAACAACACAATTTTCGCATAAAAAGTAAGAAAGTGGTAGATGACGGATTTGTCACAACATTTGTTATCATTTTAGAGAATTTGAGCAAAAATCTCCACTATCAAGCTGGAGATCTTTTAGGCGTATATCCACCTGGTGATAATGTGGCAAGATACTACTCAATTGGTACACGTGGCAATGACATCGTCCTTTCCGTAAAACTGCACGAAAATGGCAAATGCTCACAATTCCTATTTGGTAAACAAGAAGGCGAAAGTTTTGGTGCGTTTGTGAAGCCAAATTCTGCATTTCATGTAGATAAAAATGCGCCAACAATCACGTATTTCTCCAATGGAACGGGAATAGCCCCGTATTTCGGAATGTTGGAATCTCTTGATTCTGACAAAAATTTCTTCTATTGGGGTGGCAGAAACCTGAAATCTTGGGAATTGTATCAAGAAATTTTTGATGATAATAGCGTCGCAGAAAAGCATTTAGTGTTTTCCAGAGAGCAAAATTTCGAAAAATATCTTCAAGATTTGGTTGCAAGAGACATTGACAAGATTTTAGCTCGTCTTGCTAATGGAGGTAAAATAATGATCTGTGGCTCAAAAAACATGGAAAAGGATCTGCTTGCCATTCTGGAGAAAGAAGCCGAATCACGTGGCTCAACACCTATTGCCAATTACATAGAAAAGGGTCAAATCCAGAGGGATACGTATTAGAAGTTTAAATTTTACTTTCAAACTGACGTAAATTCAAAATTTCGAAATAAAATCCTTCACTTCAATTTCGTTCATTGAACTTCAATAGATCAATTGAATGAAAGTTGCTTAATCACTATTCTTTGCTTTACACCAATGAAGTTTGCTTTAGGGAAAGCTATAAAGTTTAGAAACCATTTCAATAGATTCCCAATACCTTTCAATTCTATGGAAAGATTTAAAAGCCAAGAATATGCCCAACAAATCTCACCAATGATTATCCAATAACATGCACGAAAAAAGCTTAACACATTGCTTTAAAACGTATTAGGCATCAATTTTTGTAGACTTAAAAGATTGAAATAAGAAATTTCATGAAATGCTTTATACTATGAAAATCAATGATTTATGTTTTATAAGTGCTCATAACTTTTCATTAATGCTTGGATTTTCGGTACAAATATCGGTACATTTTAGCCAAATTTAAGCAACAAAAAAACCTAACACATTGTATTACAAAGTATTAGGCTTCAATTTTTGTAGACCTACAGGGATTCGAACCCCGACAAACAGAACCAAAATCTGTTGTGCTACCGTTACACCATAGGTCTCTCAGATTTGGTTTGCAAATTTAAAAACAAATTTTCAATTTACCAAAACATTTTTCACTTAATTGCACTAAAATATTCGTCGTAGTCGATCCCGTATTTGTGCTTTTAATTGAGTACCACTATCATACACCATTTGTTCACTACTCGGAAATCCTACCGGACGATAAACCAAAAACGGTATCATTTCATCCGGAATAGCGCGTTTATCTCCGGTAAACAACGCAAAATGCTCTTGAAAGGTGAAATCACTTCTCAGCGGATCGGCAGTGAGTCTGCGTTGTCTTTGAGCGTCATATATTTCTAAAATTCCGCTCACATGACTATCCTTCTCCAAAAAGAATTCTTCTACTCTTGCCCGCACTGTAACAAATCGTTCGTGGCGTACCGGATTGCCCAGACTATCTCTTACTATGTTTCCTTGTGCATCACGTATGTTGTAAAAACCATCACTCACTTCTTTTTCATAATTGTATAGTCTACTACTTTGCCTTTCTGGACTCACTAAAATATTATCAAAGCTAAATTTTACTAAATAATCATAAGCTTGAGAAGCATGCGCTTGTTCATGAAACTGTGTCCAATTTCCATCCAAGTCATACGTAATTATGCTGCGTAACTCTTGGTTCAAAGCGTGTGGCAACATGGTGAAACTGCTGTTTTCTATTTCTACAAGCACGTGTGTTACACCCAGATTATGTGCTTCATGCATTAAATTGCTCACATTTCTATACCCTGGAATCAAATTATTTACCTGCACAAACTTGCTATACGCCTGGCGTATTACATTTTTATCAGAGTTACGCATCATTCGCTCCGCCTCTGCATATAGTTCGCTAGCATAGTCTTGCTTCACATTGTATATAGCTTTCGAATAGTCTTTGGTAGGAAAATGCACCACCTCACCTTGGTGATACATTGGCATCAAGGCTTGAATTTGAGATTGTCTGCGATCTAATTGCACAAGTGTGTTGTAGATATTAGACAAATACGCAGAATTGTTTTCCATTTTCCAACGCTCAACCTTTTGCTCCTCAGTTTCCACCATGCGCATATACGCCTGTTGCAACATGGGCAGATATGCTGCATATTTCTTCTCGCTTACACCTTTTTGATATTGCTTGATTAGCACATCAAATGCTTCTGTGTAATTGCCTGAATTCAGAGATTTTTCAGCCCGTTTCCCTACGTTGCATGAGCTTATGATTAGACTCAACATCAACATCCAATAGAATTTTCTCATATCTGCAGCTTTTTAATCTGCCATAGCCAAATGGTATGCCAAATAAATGTGAAAGGTATCTTAAAGCTTTCAACGATTATCAAATTCTGCATCCCTTACATTCTAATAGGTAATTCCAAGGAATGAGAAAATTAAATTGGC